>JAPVSP010000020.1:0-3055 GCA_047519685.1 Chloroflexota bacterium | reverse complement strand
GCTCGAGGAACCGCTCGAGGGCGGCGAGTGGGCCCATGGTCGCGCTCGACTCTAGCAGAGGGTCGCCCGCCTCCTGGCGGGCTTCGGCTCCGGGACCTTCGGTGCCGCGACTGGGTACCTGCGTCCCGAGGCCCCTGGAAGAGCGGGGGTATACTCTCGTCCCGCTCGGTCGGCCGGGCCGTCCGAGTCTGTCCTGCGCACGGGGGAACGATGGCGGAGATCCTCACCGAATCCTTCTGCGAACGGTGTGGCACGCGCTACACGTTCCAGACCGCGGCGCCGCAGCGTGGCCGTCTCGCCCGCCTCAAGGTCGTCTCCAGGGGCCTTCGCAACTACGTCCTGACCGACGGCACGACCTTCGAGGAGGCGTTCGCCGACGCCCGCAACGAAGAGGAACGGGCGATCTCCGGCCAGCAGCTCGAGGCCTTCCACCAGACCTTCAACTTCTGCATGTCGTGCCGTCAGTACACGTGTGCGAACTGCTGGAACACGCCCGAGAACCGCTGCCTGAGCTGCGCGCCCGACCTGAGCCGCGAGGTGCTGCCGGCGCCCTTCCCCGATCTCGACGCGCACGCTGGGCTTCCCGGGCCGGGAAGGCCGGCCGGCAACGAGGATCGAGCCGTCCTCGCGGCGCTCGTCTGGCCGGAGGCCGACCTCTCCAAGGCGCCGCCACCGCCGACCAACGGATCGGCTGCGTACGACGCCGGCGCCCTCCCGGCCGGTCCGCCGCCGGCCGCTCCCGATGGGATCGAGTCGGCCGTGGCCATGACCGAGGCCCCGACCGCCCCCGCCCCGGGGCCGGCGCGGCCCGTCGCTCCGATCGTCGGCGAGCCCACCGATACCCGGGCCGCCAGGGCGGCGGCTCGGACCGCCGAGCTGCTCGCGCGCTTCCGCCCCGGTCAGAGCCTCGACGCCGCGCTGGATGCGTATGAGCTCGAGGCGGCCGCGGCGGCGGCGGCTACCGAGCCAGCCTCGGAGGAGCCGACGAGCGCGGAGGTCCTCGCCGAGGAGGTCGCGATCCTCGAGCCGGCGGCCGGCGGCCAGCCCGAGGTCGAGGAAGCCGCTTCCGTGGCCGAGCCCGCGGCGGCCGAGCCTGTCGCAGTCGAGGCCGAGCCTGTCGCGGCCGAGCCCGCGGCGGCCGAGCCTGTCGCAGTCGAGGCCGAGCCTGTCGCGGCCGAGCCCGCGGTGGCCGAGGCCGCGCCCGAACCCGTGGCGGCCGAAGCCGAGCCCGCGGTGGCCGAGGCCGAGCCTCTCGCAGCCGAGGCCGAGCCTGTCGCAGCGGAGGCCGAGCCCGTGGCGGCCGAGCCGCCCGCTCCCGCACCCAGACGGGAGGACCGCGTCGAGGCCCCGGTCTGGCGGATCGTCGCTCCGGAGCCTTCGACCGAGCAGCTGCCACCTCCGCCGGCTGCGCCTTCGTGGCCGCCGCAGTCGCCCGTTGCACAGGCGCCCGCACCGCAGGCCGGCGCGGCACCTGAGTGGCCGACGATCCCGTGGGCGGCGCAGGCGCCCGCCGCGCCGGCCATCCGCGCGAGCGACGCCATGTGGGCCGCCTCCAGCCGGGACGTCGTCGTCCAGGCCGGCGGGGGGGTGCAGGCCTGCGTGAGCTGCGGCCTGCCTCTCTCGGCGACCGCGCGCTTCTGCCGTCGCTGCGGGAGTCGCCAGGGCTGAGTGGCCCGGCGCCCCGCACCGCGCCGCGCCCGTCGGGTCGACTTCCCTACTCGATCGTCGTCGGCGCTCGCGGCCGATCGCGGTCTCCGGTCGGCCAGGGCAACTCGGCGCGGGAGGGGCCACCATCCGCCCGGATCCGGACCCAGACCATGCCCATGACGACGAGCTGGGCCGCGAGCTGCAGCCAGGCCAGCAGCACGAAGATCGCGGCGATCGCGCCGTAGAGGGAGGCGATCCCGGCCAGCGACGGTGCGACCAGGGTGAACAGCTCCGTGAGGATCGCGAAGCCGAACCCGACGGCGGTGGCGGGCAGCCCGATCGCGGTCCAGGGCGCCCGGCGGGTGGGGATGAACCGGTAGGCGGCGGCCACCGCGAGGGACACGATCGCGGTGGTACCCAGCAGGACGAGGAGCCTCGCCAGGTCGCCATCGACGGTGATCCCGAGGAGCTGCCTCGCGAGCGACGAGGCCAGGAGCCCCACGCCGACGACGCTCGAGATCGCGGCGAGCACGAGGACGACCCCGACCAGCCCGACGACGCTCCGCAGCAGCGGGTGCCGGCGACGCGGCTCGTCGAGCACGACCGCGAAGGTCACCTCGAGGGTCTGGAAGAACCCGCTGGCGGCCCACACGAGGGCCGCCAGGCCGATGGCCGTGACCTGGAGGGCCCCGTCCGCGATGACCCGCACGCTGTCGGCGAGCAGCTCGCGGACGGGCGGGACGAACTGGCCGACATGGTCGAGCACCGCCTGCTGGGCGCTCGGATCCCGCCACACGAAGCCGACCGTCGCGACGAGCAGGAGGAGGCCGGGAAGGAGCGCGAAGAGGGCGCGGGTCGCGACTCCCGAGGCGAGGATCCCGCCGCCCGCCATGCCGTACAGGTGCATCACCGTCGAGACGGACCGGACCAGGGGCAGATCGAACGCACGGTCGACGACGGGGACGACGATGCCCAGGTATGCCCTCTGGAGTCGGCCGGTGAGAGCGCCCGTCAGAGCTCCTCGAACAGGCTCGGCTGCAGGTGCTCGGCCCGCACGCGCCGGGGACCGGCGATGAGAGCTCGCACCTCGCCCCGACGGACGTAGCGTCGCCCGCCCAGCTTGATGCTCTGGAGCCGACCTGTCCGAGCCCAGCCGCCGATCGTCTCCGGCCGGAAGTGGACGTTCGCCGCGGCGAGCAGCTCCGACGCCTCGCCGAGCGTGATCCAGTCCGCCGGGGAGGGCATCGCTCAGTCGCCCGTCGTCGAGGGGGTGCCGGAGCTCGAGCCAGCCGGATCGGTCGAACCGCCCCGATCCGTCGAACCGCCCGGATCGCTCGAGCCGCCCGGGGGCCCGCTCGCACCGGGGGTGTCGCTCGCGGCGCCGGCGGGCGCCGGGCTGGGGGCCTTG
>JAPVSP010000019.1:0-6239 GCA_047519685.1 Chloroflexota bacterium | reverse complement strand
GCGGCCCCAGCTCAGGGTGGCCGCGCCCGGCCAGCCAGGCCGCGGAGCCGGCCCCGTGCCCGGACCGGCGGGCCGGGTCCGATGCCGGCAGGAGCTTGTCGACGTCGTGCAGCAGCGCCGCGGCCTCGACCAGCCGGACATCGACGGTCGCGCCACGCTCCGCGGCACGGATCGCCAACCAGGCGGCGATCTCGGCGACGGCCCGTGAGTGACGCATGAACCACGGCGGCGGTGCGAGGGAGAGCAGGATCGAGGCGGCCTCCAGGCGTCCAGGGACGGTCATCGGATCGATGGTAGCCGAGCACGCCCACGCCGGCCCCCGCCGTCCGCTCGGCGCTCATGGCCCAGACCGCACCGTCGAAGGTGGCGGTTACTGTTCCCTGCCGGTCGGTCCGCAGCACGCGCGCTCCGACGCCGGCGAGCCGGGCGAGGGTCGCCGGCGTCGGATGCCCGAACGTGTTGCCCTCGCCCACGGAGACGACCGCGACGGCCGGTCGGGTCGCGGAGAGGAAGGCCGGCGTGGTCGCGGTCCGCGACCCGTGATGGGCCACCTTCAGGAGGTCCACGCGAGGCAACCCGCGAGCGACGAGGATCGGGTCGACGTCCTCCTCGACGTCGCCGGTCAGCAGGAATCGTCCGGCCCCGATCTCGCCGAGGAGGACGATCGAGGCCCGGTTGATGCCGCTGCCCGATCCGGGCGGATCCGGCGGGACCTCGCCGGGATCCGGCCACAGGACCCGCAGCCGGATCCGGTCGATGGTCAGCTCATCGCCGGTCGCCAGCCGGCCTGCCGTCATGCCGAGGGCCGCCAGCCGTGCGACGAACGCCGAGTAGGCGGGTCCTGGCCCGCGCATCCCGGGCTCGAGGACGCGGCCCACGCGATAGCGGCCCAGCAGGTCCGGCAACCCGCCGACATGGTCCTCATGCGGGTGCGTCAGGACGACGACGTCGATCCGGCGGTCCCACGCCGGGATCCGGGCGTCGAGCTCGACGAGCAGTCGGTCCGGGTCCGGCCCGCCATCCACGAGGAGGCGAGCATGGCGCTCGCCCTCGACCAGGATCGCGTCGCCCTGCCCGACGTCGAGCACGGCCACCCGCACCCGCCCATCGGGTCGGGCGGTCGCGGCCGCTCCGAGGGCCAGGACGGCCCCGACCAGGCAGGCGAGGGCCAACCGGGAGGCGCGCGAGAGCCCGGACCCACGCCCGGCACGCCGGTCGCCCCGGGCAGGTCGCGTGCCATCGGCCCCGGCGCCGGCGGTCGCCGCCGCCTCGGCCGCCCGCTGCGAGGGGCGGCCTCGCGCCCGGGGCCCGCGCGACGGCAGCGATCTCCGGATGCGCGCCATGACGGCGGGGACGAGGGAGAGCGCAAGGAGGCCGGCGATCGCTCCCGCGCCCACATCCAGCGGTGGCGGAAGGGTCACGCTCGCGAAGGGGACGGCCGCCGACGCCCGGACGATCGCGATGAGCGCACCCAGCGCGATCCAGCCAGGAAGGCCGAGGAGCGTGCCGACGGCAGCCGGCAGCCCGACGGTCGTCGCCCAGCCACCCACCAGCGCGAGGCCTCCGCCGGCCATCGCGGCCGGTACGACGGGCGCCACGACGAGGTTCGCGACCGGCGAGACCAGCGAGAGGCGACCGAACGTCGAGAGGATGACCGGCAGGGTCGCCAGCTGGGCCGCCGTCGACAGCGCCAGGCTCTCCGCGAGCCAGGCGGGAAGTCGGCCGCCCGCGACCCGCTCGAGCCGCGCCCGGATCCCCGCCGACCAGACCAGCAGCCCCGCGGTCGCCAGGACCGACAGCTGGAACCCGGCGTCGCCGACCAGGCCAGGGTCGACCAGCAACAGCAGGCCGCTGGCGATCCCGAGCGCGGCGGCAGCCCGACCGGCCCGACCGCTCTCGCGAGCCAGGAGGACGACCGCGGCCATCGCGGCCGCTCGCAGGACCGACGGCGAGGCCCCGGCGAATGCCGTGTACCCGAGGATCGCCAGGAGGATGCCCAGCCCGCGCGCTCGCCGCGACAGCCGGGCGAGCATCGCGGCGACGACGCCTCCGACGATGGCGATGTTCCACCCCGAGATCGCCACGACGTGGCTCACGCCCGCGGCGGTGAACGCGCTGGCGAGGTCGCGGTCGACCCTGTCCCGCAGCCCGATGAGGATCCCCGCGGCCAGGCCGGCCGCCGGCTCCGGCAGCGCGACGGCGAGCGCGTCGCCCGATGCGCGTCGGGCGGCCTCGAGCGCTGCTGGGGGGTCCGTCCCATCACGCTCGACGGCGACCGAGCGCGATCGGAGGGTCGCGCCGACCCCGGTGCGGCGCAGCCACCCGCCGTAGTCGTCGTCGGGCGGGGGCTCGAGCACGCCGGACGCCGAGACGATCTGCCCGGGGCGGATCGTCGGGTAGCGAGGGAGCGTCGCGGCCACCCGCAGCCCCGGCGGGTCGTCGAGCGCGAGCGTCGCCGTCTGCCGACCGTCGCGCGGGCTGCCCAGCGCCTCGACCCGCGCCCGCCACGGCCCATCGCCGGACGGCAGCCCCGCCGGCGCCGGCCCGTCGCCGGCCAGCGGCAGCGCGATCCGAACCGTCACCGCGAGCACGCCGATCGCGAGCGGTGCCAGCGTCCGGGCCAGGTGAGGGGACCGCAGGTGGACAGCGACCGCGGCGCACGCCAGGATCAGCGCGACGACGGCGAGGCCCGCGACCGGGCCGCCCGCGAGCACCCCGGGCCCGAGCGGGCGCGCGACGAGCGCCGCGACGGCCGCACCGAGCGCGAGCCAGCCGGACCGCGGCATCGATCAGCGCAGCTCGACCAGCGCCCGGATCTTGGCGAGGGTCGCGGCCCCGAGGACCTTCCGCGACACCAGCTCGTCGAGCGTCCGGAAGGGTCGCTCCTCCCGGGCGGCGATGATCTTCGCGGCGGTCGCCGGGCCGATCCCGGGAAGCGTGTCGAGCACCTCGGCGCTCGCATGGTTGAGGTCGACCGGACTACCGGACGCCGCCTGCCCGCTCGACGCCGGCGAGTCGACCTCGCCAGCATCGTCGCGCGACGGGACCAGGATCCGCTCGCCGTCCTTGACCGGCGCCGCCAGGTTCAGCTCGCGGTCCGCGCGGGCCGCGTCGATCCGGGGACCGAAGCCGCCGGCCGCCTCGATCGCGTCCGCGACCCGGGCGCCGGCGGTCAGCGTGACGAGCCCGGGACGCCGGACGGCGCCGGCGACGTGGACGACGATCCGACCGGGCGCCGCGGTCGTGAGCGGCCCGGGTCGGTCCGAGGCGACGGCGGCCACCGCGCCGGCATCCGACCCGACGATCGCGACCGGTCCGGGTCCGGAGGCCGTGAGCAGCCATGCGACCCCCGCGACCGCGAGGGCGGCGACCGCGAGGACGGCCGCCCGCGGGGCCATCCAGCGCTGGCCTCCGCCACGGCTCTCGATCGTCGAGGCCGACGCGTCGACACCGGCCTCGAGCGTCCGCCAGGGCGGGACCGAGGGCTCCATCGCGACTCCCCCGGCGGGTGATCGCGGCGGGATCGGCGGCGGACGATCCGGGCGTGAAGATCGACGTCCTGCCGCGTCGAGGGCACTTCCGAGGCGGCAGGACGTCCGAGCGCAACCTACGCCGGGGCGCTTATCCGCGGCTTACGCGCGGTGCCTCAGAGGGCTCCACCCCGCAGCCGCGCCCGGTGACGCGCCGCCTTCGCCCGGTTGCCGCAGCTGGACATGTCGCACCATCGTCGGCGCCCGGTCCGCGACGTGTCGAAGAAGACCCAGCGGCATTCGTCGTTCGCGCAGACCCGCAGGCGGTCCGGCCGGCCGTGCGCGAGGGCATCGGCCAGCGGCTGCGCCAGGCGCGCCATGGCGTCGGAGAGCGGGTCCGGCCCATGTCGATGACCGACCGCGACGCCGTCCTGCGTCTCCGCGAGCTGCGGGATCTCGCGACCCGCCAGCGCCCGGTTCACCGCGGCCGTGGTCCCGGGGGCCGGCCGGCGGCCCAGGACGACCGCGTCCGCGATCTCCCGGAGCGCCCCTCGCATCCGGTGGACGCTCGCCAGCCGGGTGGCCTGGCCGCCCCGGCCGCGCTCTTCGTCGGCCGCCTCCGCGTGCATCACGTCGTGCGCGACGAGCCAGTCGAGGGCCGCGTCGAGCGACGTCAGGTCGTCCCGGTCGCCCTCGGCCGAGTGCTCGAGCGTGTTGATGAACTCGAGCGTCGTGTCCAGGTCGACGTGGTGGTGATGATCCAGGTGGGCCATGGCATAACCACTTTACATGACTTGACAGGTTACGTGCAAGTGGTACGCTACGCACGTAACCGATGAGAAGCCTTAGACCAGTTACGAAGGAGTCGGCGATGGATGGCCTGTCCCTCTTGTTCCTGATCCCGGTCGTCGCGCTGCTCCTCATCGGGGCCGGCGCTCTCGGCTGGGGCTCCGACTCCCGGCCGTCGATCCCCGACGACCATCGCCGCTGACCTCACCCGCTCACAGGAAGGAGCCCCGACGATGTGGCAGACCCAGTTGCTCTATGTCATCGAGCTGGAGCACGAGCGAGAACGCGAGCGGAACCTCCGCCGCCAGCTGGCCGATGCCGCCTCGGGGTCGGCGAGGCGGCCGAGGTGGGCGACCCGGGCGATCGCCACGCTCATCGAGCTTGGGCGCCGTGGCGTCGCCCTTGCCAGAGCCACCTCCGAGCGGCCGCGCATCCCCGCCCATCACGTCTGAGCGCCGCGCACGGCGGCGTGCGACCATCCGGGGAACAGCAGGAGGGAGGGCGATGGAGGGAGCGAGCGGCCTGGACGGCCTCAGCGCGATCTCCTGGGGCGCGGGACGGATCGACCTGTTCTGGGTCGACGAGACCCGCGCCCTGTGGCATCGGGCGTTCGTCTCCGGCGCCTGGTCGACGCCCGAATCCCTCGGCGGGCGGCTGGCGGGTGCGCCTGCCGTGACCGCCTGGGGCATCGACCAGCTCGAGGTCTTCGCGGTCTTCGACGATGGGCAGCTCTGGGACCGCTACTGGGACGGTCGCAGCTGGCACCCCTGGGAGTCGCTCGGTGGCGAGCTCGCCGGGTCGGCGGCCGCCTCCTCGTGGGGCGCCGATCGGATCGACGTCTTCGCACCTGGCCGCTCGGGCGGCACCTGGCACCGCTGGTGGGACGGTGCGCGGTGGGTCGACTGGGAGCGGCTCCCGGACGAAGCCTGAGCCCCGGGGCCCCCGGGTGCGGCAGCCTCGGCTCCGGGCGGGGTCGCCGAGGGCGTCGGCCCAGCCCGCCTCGCCGTCAGCCCAGCCGCTCGAGCGCCGGCTTCACCTCGGTCACGAGACGCGTCATCGACTCCTCGTCGTAGTCGGCCGGGACGCCGGCGACGAAGTGCCGATAGCCGATCTCCAGGTACGGCGCCAGGTACTCGACGACGTCCTCGACCGTGCCGACGGGCTGGTCGGTCCACTCCCGGGCCGCGCGGTTGCGAGCGAACGCCGCCCGCTTGAGCCGCTCGGCCTCCGCCCGGTCGTCCCGGATGAAGACGGTGCCGATGCCGGTCGTCCGCTCGATCCCGGCCGGATCGCGACCGACGGTCGCGCAGTGATCGAGCAGGATCGCCTCGCTCCGGCGCACGGCCTCGAACCCGCCGCCGACGTTGTTCATGTCGGCGTACCGAGCCACGAGCCTGAGCGTCACCTTCGGACCGCTGCCGCCGACGCAGATCGGCAGGTGCGGCTGGATCGGCGCCGGCAGGTTCCGCGTGTGTCGCGAGCGGTAGTGGTCCCCGCGCGCGCTGGGCTCCGTCCCGTCGAGCATCCCGCGCAGGACCGGCAGGGCCTCGCCGAGCCAGCGCAGTCGTTCCGGGAAGCCCGAGCCGAACTCGAGCCCGAAGTCGCGGTGCTCCTCCCCGAACCAGGCGCCGCCGATGCCGAGGATGGCGCGCCCGTTCGAGATGTGATCGAGCGTCGTCGCCATCTTGGCGGTCAGCGTCGGCTCGCGGAACGTGTTGGCTCCGACCATCAGGCCGATGCGGACGCGCTGGGTCGTCGCGGCCCAGGCGGTGAGCGTCAGCCAGCCCTCGTAGTTCGGGCCACGGGAGTCGCCGACGATCGGGTACAGGTGGTCCCACGTCCACAGGGTGTCGTAGCCGAGTCGATCGGCTCGCTGGCCGGCTGCGAGCAGCGCGGGCCACTCCGTGTACTGGTTCCAGCAGAGCGCGCCGAACTTGACCTGTCCCACGGGTGAGCTCCTCGTCGTCGGAGTCGTGTCAG
>JAPVSP010000018.1:0-3002 GCA_047519685.1 Chloroflexota bacterium | reverse complement strand
GGCTGGGCCCGGGTCACGTCCCAGGTGTTCTGGTAGCCGGTATCGGCGTACGAGTTCCCGTCGCCGGTGCCCGGCCAGGCACCGGTCCCGTCCCAGTACCGGCTGTCGAACTGGAGCTGGAGCTTCCCGTTCCGGCTGGCGCCGAGCTGCTGGATCGCGACGTCCTTGAGGTCGTCGAACCCGGCTCTCGAGTAGTCGAGCGTCCTGAGGACGGCGAACGGGAGCGCGAGGATGACTTCATCGGCGGTGACGGTCCTGGATGTCGAGCCGACCTGGAAGATCAGGGCGAACGTCCCGTTGCTGTTCCGGGCGATCGACGTCATCCGCCAGCCGGTGTTGATCGCCACGCCGCGACCGGTGACGTCCGAGGCGATCGCATCCGGCAGCAGCTCGTTGCCGCCGACGATGTGATACCGCTCGTCCGACAGGCCGAAGATCGAGAAGTTGCCCGGTCTCGACTTGAAGCCGAGCAGGTAGACGAGGTTGAGGCTCGACTGGTCGGTCGTCTCGGCGCCGTACTCGATGTCGTAGGCGACGTCGAGCAGCATCCCCAGGGGCGAGGCATGACCGCCCGGGACCCGCGACTCGATCCAGTCGTAGACGCTCATCTGGTCCAGCGCGGCGCCGGCCGGGGTGTAGCTGTCGTAGAGGGTGGGGTAGCCGGCGGCCTGGACGTCGGACTGCAGGGCCTGGTGGACCGGCTGGAAGTCGCTATCCGCCTGGGAGGCCGAGTAGTACTGGCCGAAGAAGAAGTACGTGTCCTGCGAGCCGTTCGGCTGGGCCTGCAGCAGGTCCGCGGTCGCGAGTCGGTAGCGCTGGGCGAGCGACAGGATCGTCTTGTGGTTCGTGTCGATGAGCTCGCCGCACCATTCGCTCGTCTGCCCGCCCGCCCAGAAGCCCTTCCCGCCCCGGAACTGCGCGGCGTCGGAGTGCATCCGCCCGCCGATCCGCCCGCTCGATTCGTAGACCGTGGAGCCGTACCCGGCGTCCGCGAGGGTGAGCGCCGCGTTCAGCCCGGCGATCCCGCCTCCGACGATCGCGATCCGCGGCCCGGCGCCCCGAGCGGGTGCGGGAGCTGCGAGGGAGCCGACGAACGCCGCCGCCCCGACCGCCGCGGCGCCGGCGAGGAAATCGCGGCGACTGACGTCGCGCAGCCACCGTTCCTGCGCCAGCAGACGCTCGTCGCGGACGCGTCCGGGACTCATGCCCCGACGCTCCGCCTCGGCGTGGTCGGCGGCGAGCCGTGCCAGTGAGCGCATCAAGGGAGTCCGTGCCATCGATCTCCTCCTGGCGCGCCCCCACGAGCGCCCTCCTGCGTGTCGCCGGTGGGACGGGCCGAGGAGAGGGACGCGCGAGGGCCATCGGCACCGCCCCCGGTGCCGGCGAGGGTACGCACGGCGACCCCGATCTGTCCAGAGGGAACGGCACCGGCGGGGTCCCCGGCACTGCGCCGACCGCCAGGGGCTACGACGGTCGTCCGGGCAGGACCTCCCCGGCCGGCCGGCGGCGCACGGCGACGGCGCTTCGGACGGTCTGACCGACGGTCAACGTCACCGCAGCCATCAGCCCAAGGCCGAAGATGGCCGCATAGACCGCGATCGCCCAGGCGCCACGTCCCAGCGCCGTCCAGAAGGTGAACGCGTTGAGCCCGGCGAGCGCGAGCTCGACGATCACGATCCGGTCGATGCCGAGCTGGTACCGCAGCCGGAGCCAGTCGTCGTCGCGACGGGTGACGCCGAACTTCGGCGTGCGCTCGAAGACCCCTGGCCGACCGGCGAACGCCTGCCAGGCGGCCCGCGCGGTGTTGACCATCATGCCGGCTCCCAGGGCGCTCAGCGTCAGGATGGTCGGGATCTCGGACCGCCATCGGCGGCCGAGCTGACGCTGGCCCATCGTGAACAGGAGGGTCGGGGCGAGCGAGGTCAGGTTGAACAGGCCGATGACGCCGAACACCGACAGGACGACCGGATAGCGCTGCGAGGTCGCCAGGAGGACCGGGTAGAGGAGCGACAGGGACAGCAGGAGCAGGTGGATCGAGTAGCCGGTCAGGTGGAGCGTCGCCTCGACCTTGCGCAGCAACGGGGCATCCGAGCGGACGATCGTCGGCAGGTGCTTGAGGGCGCACTCGAAGCTGCCTCGCGCCCAGCGATGCTGCTGGCGTCGATACGCGTTGAAGCTGACGGGCAGCTCGGCGGGGACCTCCACGTCTCGCAGCATGGCCGCTCGCCAGCCGCGCAGGAACGCTCGATAGGAGATATCGAGGTCCTCGGTCAACGTGTCCTGCGACCAGCCGCCGACATCGACCAGCGCGTCGCGGCGCCAGACGCCGGCCGTGCCGTTGAAGTTGAACCAGTGGCCGGCCGCCCAGCGCGCCGACTGCTCGACCGCGAAATGGCCGTCGATCGACAGCGCCTGCAGCCGCGTCAGCAATGACAGATCGCGGTTCGTGTGGCCCCAGCGGGCCTGAACGAAGGCCAACCCGGGGTCGGCGACGGCGACCGGCACGATCCGCAGGAGGAAGTCCGCGTGGGGGACGAAGTCCGCATCGAAGATCGCGATGAGCTCGCCGCGCGCGGTCGCGAGGCCGTTGCCGAGCGCCCCCGCCTTGAATCCCGTGCGGGTCTCCCGCCGGACGTGGCGGATGTCCACACCCCGGCGCCGCCAGCGCTCGACGAGTCCGGCGACGATGGTCGAGGTCTCGTCGGTCGAGTCGTCGAGCACCTGGATCTCGAGCCGGTCGGCAGGGTAGTCGAACCGCGCGACCGCGTCGATCAGCCGACCCGCCACGTACAGCTCGTTGTAGATCGGAAGCTGGACCGTGACGACCGGCCAGACCTCGGGCACCGTCGCCGGCGGGCTCCGCCGGACCGTGCGCAGGGCGACGACGGTGAGCGCGAAGAAGTTCAGGCCGTAGGCGAAGAGCGCGGCCAGGATCGAGAGGTAGGCGAGCAGGACCGGCGTGAGGAGCAGGTCAGGCATCGGCGGCACGGCCGGACCTGTCC
>JAPVSP010000017.1:0-5360 GCA_047519685.1 Chloroflexota bacterium | reverse complement strand
GTGGTCCCCGTACCAGGCCGCACCCGCCGCGGCGGCGAGGATGAGGACGGCCGCGACGACGACGATGCCGAAGCCGATGTTCATGTAGAGCGTCCGTCGTCCGGAATGCTCCCGCGACGAGCGGGACCTGCGCTTGACGACGGGCTTGGCACGGAAGGTCATGGAGGGTCGATCCGGGCTTCTGGTGGGGTATGGCCTGCCGAAGGACGGCGGGCCGCGCGACATCCTACCGCATCGCGGGTCGTCCCCCGACGGTCGGGGGTCTCGCGCCCCGGTCGGGGCTGCGACCGGTACCCGAGCGGCCGCGGCGTGACGGAGGTCACCCGGGCGACCGACCGGCCGCGAGCCGGTCGATGAGCCCGATGTAGCGCTCGGCCTCCCGCTCCCACGACAGCTCCCGGACGCGCGCGGTGGTCCGCTCGACACGGCCCGCTCGCTCCGCCGGCTGGTCCACGAGCCGAAGGATCGTCGCGGCCAGGTCGTCCGGGTCGCCCGGCGCGTAGGTCGCGACGGTGTCGGCGGCGAACGTGCGCTCGACCATCGGCAGCCGGGACGCCACGACCGGCTTCGCCATCGCGGCGTACTCGAACACCTTGGTGGACAGGCTGAAGTCGGTGAACGACGTCCGGCGGGTCGGGGCGAGACCGTCGTCGGCCTCCGCGTTCGCCGCGGGCACGGCCTCCAACGGGATCCGGCCATGGAACCGGACGCGGTCCGCGACGCCGAGCGAGGCGGCGACGTCGGAGAGCCGGACCTCGCCGTAGTCGCGGCCGTACAGGTCGAGCGTCACCGGGAGGTCGGGCCGACGGTTCGCGAGCCGGGCGAGGGCCGCGAAGGCCACGTCCAGCTCGTAGACGGGGCTGAGCGCGCCCGCGTACACGAGCCGGAGCGCGCCGTCGGCCGCGAACGGCCGGGCCGGCTGCGTCGCCGGGTCGAAGCGCTCGAACGACGGGCTGTTCAGGATGACGGTGATCTTGTCGCGGCGGACCCCGAGCGCGACGAGCCGGTCCGCCAGGGCGTCGTTGACGGTGAGCACGGCGTCGGCGATCGCGGCGGAGGCGCGCTCCTGGGCGAGGAGCACGCTATGGGCCAGGGGGCTCGCCGCACGCGGGAACCGGCTCCGGAAGAACTCGGGCATCGCCTCGTGGAGGTCGAGGACGAGCGGGATGCCGGCCAGCTTGAGCGGCAGCGCGGCGAACGCGAGGAAGTCGGGCAGGGTCGCGACCTGCACGACGGCATACCGCCGGCGGCGGTGGGCGGCGGTCACCGCCCACCCGGCGCGGACGAAGAAGGCGAGGTACTCGACGAGGTACGTTCCGAGCCCCGCCCCCTGGTGACGCTGGACGTCCAGCCGGTGGACGCGGACGCCATCGAGGTCGCCGACGGGCGGCTGGTCCGCGCGGCGGAGCGCGTACACGTCGACGGGCCGCCCCGCCCGGACGAGGCTCTCGGCCTGGCGCCGGACCCGCGAGTCCTCCTCGTAGTAGGCGTGGACGAGGATGGCGACCGGACCGGGTCGCCCCGGACGCCGCCCCGGCCGCCCGACCGAGCCGGTCACCCGCCGACGATCGCCCGCTTGAGGGATGCCGCGACCCGCTCGACCTCCGCGTCGCTCAGGTCCGGGTAGATCGGCAGGGAGATCTCACGCTCGTACTCGGCGGTCGCCACCGGCAGGTCCGCCGGACGGTAGCCGTAGGTCCGCCGGTAGTAGGGATGCAGATGGAGCGGGATGAAGTGGACGCTCGTCCCGATGCCCATCTCGCGCAGGCGTTCGATCACGTCCGCCCGCGAGACACCGAGCCCGGACCGCAGCCGGATGGGATACAGATGCCAGGCGTGGACGTCGCCAGGGTCGGCCTCGGCGGGCAGCTCCACGAGGTCCAGCAGGCCGAGCTCGGAGGCGAGCGTGGCATAGGCGCGCGCGACCCGCTCGCGCTCCCGGCGCAGGTCCTCGGCCCGGGCGAGCTGGACGATGCCGATCGCCGCCGCGAGATCGGTCAGGTTGTACTTGAAGCCGACGTCCTCGATCTCGTAGTACCAGGTGCCTCCGGCCGAGTACCGCTTCCAGGCGTCCCGGCTCAGCCCATGCAGGCGCATCCGCCGGGCGCGATCGGCGATCGCGTCCTCGTCCGTCACCAGCATGCCCCCCTCGCCGGTCGTGACGGTCTTGGTCGCATAGAAGCTCAGGGCGCCGACCGCGCCGAACGTCCCGGCGTGGCGCCCACCGCGGGTGGCCGGGAGCGCGTGCGCCGCGTCCTCCACGACCGCGAGCCCGCGACGTGCCGCGAGCTCCAGGATGGGGCCCATGTCGGCGACGAGCCCGCCGAGGTGGACGACCATCACCGCCCTGGTCGCCGGTCGGAGCTGCGCCTCGATCGCCTCGGCCGTGACGTTGAGGGTGCGCGCATCGACGTCCGCCAGACGCGGCCGGG
The DNA here is from genome assembly GCA_047519685.1 of Chloroflexota bacterium. Taxonomy (GTDB): domain Bacteria; phylum Chloroflexota; class Limnocylindria; order Limnocylindrales; family CSP1-4; genus JAPVSP01. Next base: position 2,928 of record JAPVSP010000017.1, on the reverse strand, counting down.
CGCCCAGATAGCGGACGACCTCGCCGCAGGAGGCGAACGTGTAGGTCGGGACGACGACCTCGTCGTCGGGTCCGATGCCCAGGGCCTCGAGGCCGAGGTGAAGGGCGGCCGTCGCCGAGTTGACCGCGACCGCATGGCGGGCGCCGACCGCCGCTGCGGTCGCCTGCTCGAACCTGAGCGCCCGATCGCCGGTCGTGAGCCAGCCGGACTCGAGGACCTCGATGACCGCGTCGCGCTCGGCCGGCCCGATGGCGGGGCGATGGAACGGGATGGCGGTCGCCACCGGGCCTGGGACGCTCATCGACGGACCTCGGAGTCGCTCTCGGGATCGACCGGTGGGAGTGGACCGGCGGGGCCGGGCCGCGCCGGGACATCGGCAGCCCCGAGGACCGGGGACGGATCGACCGGCAACGCGGCGACCGTCGAGCCGGTCCGCCGGCGGCGGACCCCACCCAGGGACGGGACCCGGTGCAGGATCGTCCGGACGGACTCGTCCTCGTTCTCGCCGGCGGCCGTCTCCAGCTGGGTCGCGAGCGCCTCGACGGTCTCGTCGGCGATCGTCGGGCCATCGGCCCGCACCCGCAGGATCCCCTCGTGGATCGTCCGCTCGGTCGTCTCGTGGTCGTAGAACAGCGTCTCGTGGAGGCGCTCGCCGGGCCGCAGGCCGGTGTAGACGAGCGGGATCCGGTCCGGGTCGAGCCCGCTCAGGCGGACGAGGTCGCGCGCCAGGTCGACGATCCGGACGGGCTCGCCCATGTCGAGCACGTAGATCTCGCCGCTCGAGGCGCTCGCGCCGGCCTCGAGGATGAGGCTGACGGCCTCGGCGATCGTCATGAAGTAGCGGGTCGCATCCGGGTGCGTGACGGTGAGGGCGTGGCCCTGCTCGAGCTGGCGCTGGAACGTGGGGATGACGCTGCCGCTCGAGCCGAGGACGTTGCCGAACCGGACGGCGACGTAGGGAAGCCCGGTCCGATGCGCGCTGGCCACGGTGAGCAGCTCGGCCATCCGCTTGGTGGCACCCATCGCGCCGACCGGGTCGACGGCCTTGTCGGTCGAGATCAGCACGAACCGCTCGACCCCGTGACGCTCTGCGGCCAGGAGGGCGTTGTGGGTCCCGGCGACGTTGGTCATCACGCCTTCCGATGGGTACAGCTCGACGATCGGGACGTGCTTGAGGGCCGCGGCGTGGAAGATGACATCGGGACGCGTCTTGGCGACGACGGACTCGATGGCGGCGAGCGAGCGGACGTCGCACAGGACCGGGTCGATCTGGACGCCCGAGCTGCTGCTGGACCGGTCGACGAGCTCGCGCTCGATCGACCAGAGCGCTTCCTCGTGGTTGTCGACGACGACCAGGCGGCGCGGCCCGAGGGCCAGGACCTGTCGGACCAGCTCGCTGCCGATCGACCCGCCGCCGCCGGTGACGAGGACGCTCGCGCCGTTGAGGTAGCTCTCGACCGCGTCGGTGTCGATGGCGATCGACTCACGTCGCAGGAGGTCCTCGACGCTGACCCGGCGGATGCGGGTCAGCTCGATCTCGCCGCTCAGGAGCTCCCGGGGATGCGGGACGGTCCGGACCTCGAGGCCCAGGCGCCGGCCGGCCTCGAACGCACGGCGCACCGTCGCCCCGGAGGCTGAGGGCATCGCGACGAGCAGCTGCGTCGCGCCGGTCTGCCGGGCGGCTCGCTCGAGCTGGTCGAGCCCGCCGAAGACCGGCTTGCCGAGGAGCCTGGAGCGATGCTTGTTGGGGTCGTCGTCGAGGAAGCCGACGACGACGAGCCCGGCGGCCGGGTCCCGGGTCGCGACCCGTCCGACCGTCACGCCGGTGTCGCCGGCCCCGTAGACGATCGTCCTCGCCGCATCTCGCTCGTCGTCGGTCCCGCCCGAGAGGCCGCGCCGCTCGAGCCCGGCGCGCAGCGCGAACCGCCCGCCGCCGACGAGGGCGACGATGAGCAGGCCCTCGATGGCGAAGATCGTCCGGGCGAAGCCGGTCGTGCCGGGGACGTTGACGGCGGCGAGGATCAGCTCGAGCGCGAACGAGATCCCGGTCCCGACGACGACCGCGGCGACGATCGAGAACATCTCGTTGACCGACGCGTACCGCCACTCGCGCCGGTACAGCCCGAACGCGACGAAGACCGGCGGCATGGTCGCCAGCGGCAGGAGCGCGACGGGCAGGTACGGCCGGATGTCGGCGACGACGTCGTTCGGGTCGAACCGCAGGCCGAACGAGATGAGGATCGACAGCAGGACGACCACGAGGTCGTAGACGAAGAGGTGCCGGCCGCGCGGCACCCAGCCGCGGAGGATGCCGGGACCCCTGGGCGTGGACTCGCCCGTCATCGGCGCACCCCGATCGCGGTCGGCTTCGGTCGGTGACCGAACACGGTCAGGACGGTCTGGCCGAGGATCCACAGGTCGAGCCGGACCGAGCGCTGGCGGAGGTAGTCGGCATCCAGCGCCAGCTTGCGAGGCAGGACCTCCTCCCGATAGGAGCGCTCCGGGTCGCGCGGGTCGATGAGCTCGGCCTCGTCAGCGAAGGCGAGCTGCGTCAGCCCGGTGATGCCGGGCTTGGCGTGGAACACGAGCGCATGGAGCGGGTCGGACAGGTCCACGAATCCCGGGGCCTCGGGACGGGGGCCGACGAGCCGCATCTCACCACGGGCGACGTTCCAGAGCTGCGGGAGCTCATCGAGGCGAGTCCGGCGCAGCAGGCGGCCGACGCGCGTGACCCTCGGGTCGGACGCCACGGTGATCCCCGGCCCGGCGACCGACGGCTGCCAGGACATCGTCCTCAGCTTGAAGCAGGTGAACGGACGAGCGCCCGCGCCGACGCGCCGAGCCCGATAGATCGCCGGGCCCCGGCTGTCCGTCCGGACGGCGATCGCGAGGACCGCGACGAGCGGCAGCGTGATCAGCGCAGCCAGC
>JAPVSP010000016.1:0-5285 GCA_047519685.1 Chloroflexota bacterium | reverse complement strand
AGCCCCCGAAGGGCACGCCCCGCGATTCGTATCGCGGCAGCGCTTCCAGGGCCTTGACGAAGACCGTCTGCGTCAGGTCCTCCGCGTCCATCGGGCGCCGGACGCGGCTGGCGATGTAGCGATAGACCGGCTCGTGGTAGAGGTCGAAGATCCGTCCGAACGCTTCCGGGTCACCGGCCTTCGCCTGCGCCACGAGACGCTCCAGCGCGACCTCGTCGAACGACATAACGATTCGACCGTCCCGCTGTTATGGCCGGAAGCGGACCGGGATCGCGAGGGCTGCGGACTCGTCGCCCCGGCGGATGCGGACCTGCTCGAAGCCGGCACGAGCCGCGACCGAATAGCCCTCGGCCAGGCCGAAGCCGAACGAGGCCGCTCGATGCGTGTCCGAGCCCGTCGTCACCCGGTCGCCGCCGAGCTCCCGGAAGCGTTCGACGGCCCACGCTGCCGGATACGTCTCGGCCGCCGCCTGGCGCAGACCGCTGGTGTTGACCTCGAGGGTCATCCCGGACTCGACGAGCGCCGTCAGGATGGGCTCATAGAGCTCCGGCGCGCCGGCCAGGACCGCCGGGTCGAGGTGCGGCACGAGCCAGCGCTTGACGTAGTCGAGGTGCCCCAGGGTGTCGAACAGCCCGCTGCGGACCGCACCCAGGACCTCGTCGAAGTAGGGCGCGACGACCTCGGGGAGGGACCGGCCCGCGACGAAGGCGGCCACCCGAGAGGGCAGGTACGGCGAGCCGTCCATCGCGTGGACCGAGCCGACCGTGTAGTCGTAGCGGTGGCGCGCCAGGTGCTCCCGGATGTCGGCCTCGTGTGCCCGCTGGTAGGTGATCTCGACCCCGAACCGGATCCGGACGCGATCGCCCCAGCGCTCGGCGACCGCCCGGACCGTCCGCTCTCGGATGGCGAAGTCGGCGTACGCGTAGGCGGGCGCCCGCGGGTCGAAGTCGAGGTGGTCGGTGATCGCCAGCTCCCCGATGCCCTGCTCCCAGGCCAGCCGCGCGTAGACGTCCAGCGGGACGTCCGCGTCCGGCGACAGATCGGTGTGCAGGTGCGCGTCGAGCGGCAGGTCGCGCGCCTGGGCCCCCGGGCCCGGGCCGACGGCGGCCGCCGTCCCCTCGGCCGCGTCGGTCATGCCGTGGGCTGCCTGAGCGGCGCTCGCGCTGTCACCCGGCGATCACCCCGAGCTCGTGGCCGACCCGGTCGAACGCGGCGAGCGCGCGGTCGAGCTGTTCGTCCGTGTGGGCCGCGGTGACGATGGTCCGGATGCGCGCCTTGTCCAGGGCGACGGTCGGGTAGACGACCGACGTCCCGAAGACGCCCTCCTCGAACAGACGCTCGCTGAAGCGGTTGGCCGTGGCCGACTCGCCCAGGATCACCGGGGTGATCGGCGTCTCGGAGACGCCGGTGTCGAAGCCGAGACGTGTCAGCTCGCCCTTGAAGCGGCGGGTGTTCGCCCAGAGCCGGTCGAGCAGCTCGGGCTCCTCCTCGAACACCCGGATGGCCTCCAGGCACGCGGCGGCCACGGCCGGTGGGTGAGAGGTCGAGAACAGGAACGGCCGTGCCCGCTGGGTCAGCAGATCGCGCAAGGCGGCCGAGCCGGCCACGTACCCGCCGAGGACCCCGACGGCCTTGGACAGCGTCCCAACCTGGATCGCGACACGGCCGTGAAGGCCGAAGTGGTCGACCGACCCGCGGCCGTTCCGCCCGAGCACGCCCGAGGCGTGGGCGTCGTCGACCATGACCGCCGCGCCGTGGGCCTCGGCCGCCTCCACGATCCCGGGCAGCGGGGCGATGTCGCCGTCCATGCTGAAGACGCCGTCGGTGACGACCAGGACCAGCCGGTACGGCTGGCCCGTCTCGGGTCGCCCGTGTTCGCTGACCTCGCGGAGGATCTCCCGGAGCGCCGCCACGTCCTTGTGCGGATAGACCCGACGCGGCGCCTTCGAGAGGCGCATGCCGTCGATGATCGACGCGTGGTTGAGGCTGTCGGAGACGATCAGGTCGTCCTCGCCCGTGACCGTGGGGATGACCCCGGTGTTGGCGGTGAACCCGGACTGGAACGTCAGGGTCGCCTCGACCTCCTTGAAGCGCGCCAGCTCGGCCTCGAGCTCCTCGTGCAGGGTCATGGTCCCGGCGATCGTCCGCACGGCCCCCGAGCCGACGCCGAAGTCGCGGGCGGCTCGCAGCGCGGCCTCGCGGAGGCGCGGGTGATGGGTGAGCCCCAGGTAGTCGTTCGACGAGAGGCTGATGACCTCGCGGCCGTCCATCACGCAGACGGGCCCCTGGGCCGAGCTCATCACGCGGAGGGGACGGTAGAGGTGGCGCTCGCGCAGGTCGGCGAGCTCGGCCTCGATGAAGGCGAGTGGGTCCCGGCGAACGGTCGTGTCCATCAGTGGCTCCAATCCAGGATCACCTTGCCGGACTCGCCTGAGCGGGCAGCGGCGAAGGCGGCCTCATGGTCACGGAACGAGAAGCGGTGGGTGATGGCGGGCCGGATGTCCAGGCCCGACTGGAGCATCACCGTCATCTTGTACCAGGTCTCGTACATCTCGCGTCCGTAGATGCCCTTGAGGGTGAGCATCTTGAACACGATCTGGTTCAGATCCAGGGCGATGTCCTCCGTCGGGATGCCGAGCTGGGCGATCCCGCCGCCGTGCGCCATGTTCGCGATGGCGGTCCGGATGGCGGTCGGGCTGCCGGACATCTCCAGGGCGACGTCGAAGCCCTCGACCATCCCCAGCTCCGCCTGGACGTCGTGGAGGTCTCGCTCGCGGGGGTCGACCACCACGGTCGCCCCCATCCGGGTGGCGAGCTCGCGCCGGTAGGCGTTCGGCTCGGCCGCGACGATGTGGCGGGCGCCAGCGTGGCGCACCACGGCGATCGCCATCAGTCCGATCGGGCCCGCCCCGGAGACGAGGACGTCCTCGCCGAGCACGGGGAACGCGAGCGCGGTATGGACCGCGTTCCCGAACGGGTCGAAGATCGCCGCCACCTCCTCGTCGATGCCTGGCCAGTGGTGCCAGACATTGGTCATCGGCAGGGCGACGTACTCGGCGAACGCCCCGTCGCGACCGACGCCCAGCCCGATGGTGTGGGCGCACAGGTGACGCCGCCCGGCCAGGCAGTGGCGACACCGGCCGCAGACGACGTGCCCCTCGCCGCTCACCAGGTCGCCGGGTCGGAAGTCGCTCACGTTGCCGCCGACCGCGACGATCTCGCCGACGAACTCGTGGCCGACGACCAGTGGCGGGTGGATCGTCCGGGCCGCCCAGGCATCCCAGGCGTCGATGTGGAGGTCGGTCCCGCAGATCCCGGTCTTGTGGACGCGGATGAGGACGTCGTTGATGCCGATCTCGGGATCGGGCACGGTCTGCAGCCGGAGGCCGGGGCCGGGCGCGGCTTTCACGAGGGCGAGCATGGTCGCCTCCAGGGCTGTCAGGCGGACGCACCGACGACGGGATTCTCCACCCGACCGATCCCCTCGACCTCGACCCGGACGCGGTCGCCGGGTTGCAGGAAGACCGGTGGGTCGCGGAACACGCCGACGCCGGCCGGGGTCCCGGTGGCGATGAGGTCGCCGGGATCGAGGGTGATGACCGCGCTGATGAACTCGATGAGCGCCGGGATCCGGAAGATCATGTCGGCGGTCGAGCCGCGCTGCATCGCGATCTCGCGGCCGGCGCCCGGCCCGTGGGCCGGGATCCGCCACGAGCGCAGCCGGAGGGCATGGGGGTCGGGGACGTCCTCCGGGGGCGCGAACACGGGCCCGATCGGCAGGAACGTGTCCGAGCCCTTGGCCCGCAGCCACTGGCCATCGCCGCGCTCCCCCGGACCGAGCGCGGCCCTGTTGCCCTGCCAGTCGCGGGCGGTGATGTCGTTGCAGACGACGTAGCCGGCGACGTGGCGCATGGCGTCGGCCGCGCGGACGGCCCGGGCCCGACGTCCGATGACCACGCCGAGCTCGACCTCCAGGTCGAGCGCGTGGGTCCCCGGGGGCCGGACGATCGGCTCGCCGTCGGCGACGATCGCGTTCGCGAACTTCGCGAACAGCAGCGGCCGGCTCGGCGTCTCGGCGCCCTGCTCGTCGACATGCTCGCGGTAGTTCAGCCCCACGCAGACGATCTTCCCGGGGCGCGGCAGGGCCGGCGCGGGTCGCAGCCCGCCGAGCCTGACCGGGCCGCCGACCGGGACCGCCGCCGACCAGGGCTCGCCGCCGGGCGGGAGCGGCCGGACGCGGTCCTCGTCGAGCAGCCCGTAGCGGACGCTCCCGTCGGGCTCATACCAGGCGTACCGCCGCATCGTGCCCCGGCTCAGGACGGGCTGGGGCTGGGTTGCGAGCTCGGGGAGGCTGCCGGGCCAGGGCTCGGGGAGACCCCCGGGCTCGAGCCCGGGCTCGGCGACGGGCACTGCGGCTCCGGGTTCGTCCGCTCGCCGTACGTCTGGAAGAACTTGAGGATCGTGGTCGTGTCGAGCGAGTCAAGGTAGAGCACGCGACCCCAGACGAGGGCCGCGTAGGGTCTCGGCATCTGGTCGAAGCGCGCGATCACCGGTCCGATCGAGCCGGCCGGGACGTTGCAGACGGGGCTGGCGGGGAAGCTCGAGGCGAACTGCTGCAGGGCGGTCTGGCCGGCATCCGTGCAGGCGTCGCTCCCGTCGCAGCGATAGAGCAGGATGAGCGCGCCGTGCTCGAGGTTGTGGATCCAGCCCATCGGGAGCGCAGCATCGTTGGGGCCGTAGAGGCGCGCCTGGATCGGGCCCTGCCCGTTCGCGTTGACGTGCGGCCCGGAGGCGGGCGGGCAGAGCGGGTACCGGACGATGGACCCGGGCTGGACGTGGTTCCGGCCCAGGTCGTCCTGGATCACGCCCAGCTGGCCCGGCGCCGCGGTCGCGGTCGGCTGGAACATCGCCGAGCAGGCGTATGCCGGCTGGGTCGCATTGACGAACACGAAGGCCCCGACGATGGCGATGGCAGCGACCGCGGCGATGCCGAGGATCGGCCGGCGGTACCGCTCGAGGAACGGGCGCTCCGGGGCGGGCCTCGCGCGCTCGCGCCGGCCGGCGCGCTGTGGGGTCGCCGACCTCTGGCTCGACCGCTGCGTCGAGGTCGTCGGTCCTTCGCCTCCCGATCGGCGGGACGACTTGGTCACGTGTCTTCCTCGTGGTGTCTGACCGTCACCGAGCCGGACCGGCCCGGCGACAGGGTCTGCTGCAGGCCAGAGCGTAGCGTCACTCGGCGCGCGGCGTCGGGAGCGGGCCCGGAGCGGGTGACGCGTGCGTCAGGT
>JAPVSP010000015.1:0-1957 GCA_047519685.1 Chloroflexota bacterium | reverse complement strand
GGACGAGCCGGAGGGCGACCCCGTCCCGGAGGAGCATCGAGCGCTCCGTGCGGGCCATCTCGCGGAGCCGCCGGCCGTCCTCGCCGTCCGGCACGTCGCCCGTCTCCACGAGCGCCATCGCGGAGGGCGCCCGGGGCGTGGTCTCGTAGGGCATCGGGTGCGACCCTCCTCGGACGCGTCAGCCCCCTGGTCTCGAGCCGGCCAACGGGCTCCTCTCCCGTCGTGAGCGCCTGCCGGTCGGGCCCCCGGAAACAGGCCGTCATCATCCGCCCCCGGACAGGTCCTGGGAACGGGCCGCCGGCGAAACCCGGTGCGATGCGGCACCGGGTCGCTGCCGTCACCGCCGCCTGTGGCCAACCCTCTTGACGGCGAGCTCTTGACGTGACGATCCTCCGTCCGCGCGCGGGCCCGGTTCAGCGGTCGTCTTGTGACGCATCGGCAGGGCTACACTCGGCGCGCCAATGAGCGACCGTGAGTCTGCGCGCTGCGCGGGTCGGATACGGTCGCGAGACGCGAGTTCGAGGTGACCCGATGATCGTCGATGTCCCCGCCAGGGTCGAGGGGGCGCTGACAGTCGACGGGGTCCAGGTCGCCTACCAGGTCTTCGGCGACAAGCCCCAGGCCATCCTCCTCCTGCCGCCGTGGTCCATCTGCCATTCGGCCGTCTGGCGCCATCAGGTGCGACGACTCGCCGAGCACTTCACGGTCGTCACGTTCGACGGTCGGGGCAACGGGGCCTCGGACCGACCGCTCGATCCGTCCAACTACACCGACGACGTCTCGGCCGCGGATGCGCTCGCGGTGCTCGATGCGGTCGGGATCGACGAGGCCGCCATCGGGTGCGTCTCCGGGGCGGCACGCGTCGGCCTGATCCTGTGGGGCCGCCACCGCGACCGAGTGCCAGCAGCGATCTTCGTCGCCCCGAGTCTGCCGATCGCGCCCCCGATCCCGGAGTTCGCCCATGCCGTGCGTGTCTTCGACGAGCCTCAGGAGGCCTACGCGGGCTGGCTCAAGTTCAACCGGCGCTACTGGCAGCAGGAGTGGCCAGACTTCCTCGCCTTCTTCATGGGTCGGTGCTTCACCGAGGCGGACTCCGAAGTCCAGATCAGCGAGTACGTCGAGATGGGGCGGCAGACGACGGCTGACGTCATCACCTCGACCGCGGACGCTCCAGGCCTCGGTCTCGAGGAGATCGTGGATCTGGCGGTGACCGTGCCCTCCCCCACGCTCGTCATCCATGGGGCCGCCGACGCAGTGTCGCCGGTCGAGCGGGGTCAGGAGCTCGCACGCCTCTCGAGCGGGGAGCTGATCATCCTCCCGGCCTCGGGCCATCAGCCTCAGTACCGGGATCCAGGACTTGTCAATCCCGCCGTACTCGAGTTCCTGGATCGGCACCACCCTGGGCATCCACACAGATAGGGCATCCGGACGGCGGTTCGAGGGTCAGCGCAACGGAATGGCCGGATCCCTCAGGCCGGCTTGAGCGCGCGTCGTGAGAGCCGAAGGCGCGGGCACCCATGGTCGGCGTCAGCGACCGACGACCTCTCGCGCCAATCCGCGCAGGCGCCCAGCCTGTCGGCTTCCGGCGGCGCCATGACGGTCACCACCGTGTCGAGCCGGCTCGAGCGGAGGTCGTAGGCCACCGGCGGCTCGTCCGCGTCGACCGTGCCTCGGCCCCGAGGAGCGCTCCAGCCCTCGCCTGGCGTCCGAAGCCCCGCCGCTGCCCGGTTCATGTGTTCGTCTGGCCGAGCGCGCCAGGCAGCTGTGCCCGACCGGTGACATCGAGCTTCTCGTAGACATGGGTCAGGTGCAACGCGACTGCCTTGATGGTCACGAACAGCGCCTGGGCGATATCGCGGTTGGTCATCCCCGTCGCGGCCATCTGGGCCACGCGCCGTTCGCTGGCGGTGAGCGCCTCGACACCGCTCAAGCGCTCGCGGCGGGGCCGCGCACCTGC
>JAPVSP010000014.1:0-3815 GCA_047519685.1 Chloroflexota bacterium | reverse complement strand
GCCGCGACCGGGCTGGGCAGAGCAGGATCCCGAGCTCTACTGGCGCTCGATCGTCGAGGCATGCCGCCGGCTCAGGGCGGATCCGGCCTCGGGCCCGGTCGACGCGATCGCCGGGATGGCGCTGACGACCCAGCGTTCGACAGTCGTCGTGACGGACGGCGCCGGACGTCCGCTCCGCCCGGCGATCGTCTGGCTCGACCAGCGGCTCACGACCGGGCTCCGGCCGCCAGGCGGCGTCACCGGCGCGGCGTTCCGCCTGCTTGGCGTCCGACACACGGTCCAGGCGCTCCAGGCGGCGATCGAGGCGAACTGGATCGCGCGCCAGCAGCCCGAGGTGTGGGCCGCCACCGAGCGGTATCTGCTGCTCTCGGGATTCCTCACCCACCGGCTCGTCGGGCGCTTCGTCGACTCGGACGCCTGCCAGGTCGGCTACCTGCCGTTCGACTACCGGCGTCGTCGCTGGGCGGCCGATCGGGACTGGCGCTGGGGGATGTCACCGATCCGGCGCGAGCAGCTGCCGGAGCTCGTCGCGCCGACGGACCGGCTCGGGGTCCTGACACCGGAGGCCGCGGACGCGCTCGGGCTGCCGGTCGGCCTGCCGGTCGTCGCCGCCGCCGCGGACAAGGCCTGCGAGGCCCTGGGAAGCGGGGCGCTCGAGCCCACGGTCGCGGCGCTGTCCTTCGGCACGACCGCGACGGTCAACACGACCCACCGGCGGTACATCGAGCCGATCCCGCTCGTGCCCGCCTACCCGGCCGCGCTGCCGGGCCGGCACTCGCTCGAGATCCAGATCTTCCGGGGCTTCTGGCTCGTCGAGTGGTTCAGGCGAGAGCTCGGGCGCCCGGAGGTCGAGCGGGCCGAGGCGCTCGGCGTCGCCCCGGAGACCCTGTTCGAGGCCCTCCTCGAGGCCACCCCGCCCGGCTCGATGGGCCTCGTGGCCCTGCCGACCTGGACGCCCGGCATCCGGATCCCGGGCCCCGAGGCCAAGGGGGCCTTCATCGGCTTCGGCGACGTCCACACCCGGGCGCACGTCTACCGGGCGATCGTCGAGGGCCTCGCCTACGCGCTCCGCGAGGGGCTGGAGCGCACCGAGCGACGCAGCAAGGTCCGAGCGACCGAGCTGCGCGTCTCGGGCGGTGGCGCACGATCGAGGGCCGCCCTCCGGATCACCGCCGACATCTTCGGCCGTCCGGTCGGGCGGCCCCATACCGAGGAGACGGCCGGGCTCGGCGCGGCGATCGTGGCGGCGGTCGGGCTCGGCCTGCATCCCGACGCCGAGGCGGCCGTCAGGGAGATGACCCGGGTCGCCGAGCTGTTCGAGCCGGATCCGGCCAGCGCGGTGACGTACGAGGAACTGTACCGGCGTGTCTACCGGCGGCTCTACCCGGCCCTCCGACCCCTCTACGAGGAGATCCGGACGATCACCGGCTACCCGCCGCCCGCCTGACCGATCGACCGCTCGAACACGACGGTCCGCCAGAACCAGCCGCGGTGCTCGTAGGCCGGGAGGAGGCCGGCCTGCCGGACGACCGCATCGACTCGGGCCAGGCGGTGGACGTAGAAGCGGAACGGGTCGCGGCGCAACCGGGACCACCATCCGAACGGGGCCGAACCGGCCCGGATCCACGGGTCGTCGCGCGGCAGCACGAGGCCGAGGTGGCGCCGGGTCAGCGCGGCGGCGCTCGCGACGAGGGCGGGCATGTCGCCGTAGCAGCAGACGACCCGGTCGAGGGCGACGATGTCGGCGGGCTCGAGATCCGCGGCAAGCGCCACGAGATCGCCCCTGACATATCGCGCTCTGTCGAGGTGGCCCCGGCGCTCGGCCTCCTGCCTCGCGGCCGCGAGGTACGGCCCGGACGCGTCGACATCGATCGCCGACGCGGCGCCGCGGGCGAGGAGCTCGTGGTGGATGGCCCCGACCCCGCCGCCGACATCGAGGACGGTGCTCCCCTCGACCCCGCCCGCGGCGAGCGCATCGATGAGCCGCCGGCTCGAGCGGTCCGGCCCGCTCCGCCGGTATTCGCGCAGTCGCCTCGCGGCATGCTCCGCGTCGAAGGTCTCGTCGTAGCAGGAGCCGTCACCACAGTGCACGCGAGGATGCTACGTCAGAGCCCGAAACGCCCTGCGCTCGGGCACGAGTGGCGAGCGGCATTTGACAGGCCCGCCTCCGGCCCCCATGCTCCCTGGGTATCGCCCGACGTGACGGCCGCTCGGTCATCGAGCCCACCACGCTCCCCGCGCAGGCCGCTCGGGCACCATTCGCGCTCCGGTCCCCCATCCCGGGCCGTCCCGAGCGCCCAGGGCCTCCGCAGTCCCGCGGCGGACCCGGAAAGGATCTACATCCGCATGCTCTCGCGTTCCTCGAACGTGACCGCCGGCTTCAGCGAGCGGGCGACGGCGATGCGCCGTCAGCGCCGTCGGGTCGCCAACACCGGTCGCATCTACTGCGCCACCAACGGCTGTACCAGCTTCCTCAAGGTGGACCCGTCCAGCGGCACCGCGACGTGCCAGGTCTGCGGGTTCACTCGCCGCCTCTCGTAGAGCCGTCGCGAGCCCGACCGGCCTGAGCGGGGCGTTCCATCCCCCGGTCGCCGGACCTCGGAGCGCGACGGGGCGGTGATGATGGGGGGCCCACCCCGCCCAGTCCGCCCTCGCACCGGAGGCCAGCCGCCGTGACCGCACCCCGGACCCTCGATCGCGCCCGCCTCGACCGGCTCATGGAGCGCGAGGGGGCGGCCTTCGCCGCCACGAACCCCCGCTCGGCTGCCCTGTTCGAGCGCGCCCGCGGCTCCCTGCTGGGCGGGGTGCCGATGAACTGGATGGTCAAGTGGGCCGGGCCGTACCCGCTGTTCGTCGCCGAGGCCTCGGGCGCCCATTTCCGCGACGTCGACGGCCACGAGTACATCGACTTCTGCCTGGGCGACACCGGTGCGATGACCGGCCACGGCCCGGCCGCCACCGTCAGAGCCGTCGAGCGGCAGCTCCCCCGGGGCATCACCCACATGCTGCCGACCGAGGACGCGATCGCCGTCGGCGAGGAGCTCCAGCGACGGTTCGGGCTGGCCTACTGGCAGTTCACCCTGTCGGCGACGGATGCCAACCGCTTCGCGATCCGTCTGGCCCGGATGATCACCCGGCGTCCCAAGATCCTGGTCCACCAGTACTGCTACCACGGCTCGGTGGATGAGGCCTTCGCGACGATCGGCGAGGACGGCCGTGTCCATGCCCGGCGCGGCAACATCGGCCCGGGCATCGATCCCGGCCTCACGACTCGCGTCGTCGAGTTCAACGACGTCGACGGGCTGGAGCGCGAGCTCGCCCATGGAGACGTCGCGGTCGCGGTCATGGAGCCGGCCCTCACGAACGTCGGGATCGTCCTGCCCGAGCCCGGCTACCACGACGCCGTCCGCGACGTCACCCGCCGCCACGGGACGCTGCTCCTGATCGACGAGACCCACACGATCTGCGCCGGACCGGGCGGGTTCACGGGTGCGTTCGGCCTGCAGCCGGACCTGCTCGTGATCGGCAAGTCGATCGGGGGAGGCATCCCGAGCGGCACGTACGGCTTCACCGCCGGGGTGGCCGAGCGAATCGCCGCGGACATGTCCTACGAGGACGCCGACGTCGGCGGGATCGGCGGGACCCTTGCCGGCTATGCGCTGTCGCTCGCGGCGATGCGCGCGACCCTCAGCGAGGTCCTCACCGACGAGGCCTTCGCGCGGATGATCGCGCTGGCGGAGCGCTGGACCGCCGGCGTCGACAGCGTCATCCGCTCGCGCGCCGTGCCCTGGCACGTGACACGGTTGGGGGCCCGG
>JAPVSP010000013.1:0-6633 GCA_047519685.1 Chloroflexota bacterium | reverse complement strand
GGGCAGCGCCACATCCCCATGCGTCGATGGTAGCTGCGCCGCGCGGACCTGTCGAGGTCGCCGCGCGGCCTCAGGGGGTGATCGAGAGCGCCGCCCGGGCGGTCGCCTGCCCGAACTGGTCGGTCGTGACGAGCGCCGTGGCCAGACCGGTCCCGGGATCGGCGCCCGGCGGGATCGTCGTGGCGAAGGTCGCCGTCCCGGTCGCGTCGGTGACCACGGGCGAGGGCTGGATGGGGGCGAGCGTCGTGATCTGGATGGTGATGGTGACGGTCGCGCCGGCCAGTGGCTGGCCGTTGGGGTCGCTGACCGAGACGGTGACCGAGAGCGCGCCGCCCGTCTTCGCCGACAGCTTGAGCGGGGTGACCGACAGGTTGGCCGCGAGCTGCCCGGAGCCGCGTCGGATGCCGATCACCGTGCTGCCCGTGTTGCCGGCCGGATCCGTCGCCGTGATGGTGATCCCGTTGATCCCGTCGGCCAGCGGCACCGTCAGCGTGAACGACCCATCCCCCCCGGCCGTCCCGGTCGCGGTCGCGCCGTTGGCCTCGTTCCGCGCGATGACGTTGCTCAACGGCTGTGACCGACCGGCGATCTGGACCGTGTCGCCATTGACGGTCGAGCCGTCCTTCGGCGAGCCGATGACGACCTCGGGAGGCTGCGTGTCCAGGATGTAGGTGATGACCGGCGAGGCGTCGCTCTCGCCGCCGGGGCCGACGAGTCGGGCGGTGAGCTCGTTCTTCCCGGCGGACAGCGGCACGTCGGGGATCGTGAATGACGCGGTCGGTGGCACGGCCTGCTCCTCGACCGTGGTCGACGGCGCACCCTCGACGGAGACTTCGATCCGGATCCGGTAGCCGGGCTGCCCGGCGAACGCGGCGGGGATCGTCCCCGTCAGCGTCACGACCGGCTGGTTCGTGTAGGGCTGGGTCGGCGCGACGAGCGTCGGGGCCTCGATCACCGGAAGGGGAGTGCTCGACGGCCTGGGGGTCGCCGTGATCGCCCCGACGATGTTCCCGACGGCCGATCCGAGCGACCCCACGACGCGACCGAGGCCGCCGGCCACCGCGAGGGTGACCGCGCCGACGAGCACGACGAGCGCCAGGGCAAGGACGAGCCGTGCCGGCAGCGGCAGCCCGGTGCGCCGCGGGAGCGCCCGTCGGACGGGGATCCGCTCATGGGTGACCGGATGGGGGCGCGGGCGCGTCGGCTGAGGTCGACCGGTCGAGGGAGGGCGCGGGCGGACCTGCGAGGATCGAGCGGGGCGCCGCGTGGACATCGAAAGGGATTGTCGCACGCGCGCGGGCTCGGCTCGCACGCCGGACGGCCTGCGGAGCCGCTCCGGTGGGGTGGGTTGGGGTCTGCCACTGACGCTTGTCGTGCGTAGTACTCTGGCCGGGTCGAGCGCGCCCTGAGCCGATACCCACGTGGGCGCGACCACGAGGTGACGGTGCAGCCACGCGACCCGAAGGCCCCCCGGCCAGCCGCGCCGGGGCACGGTCCTCCCGCCCCCGCTCGGCCCGCCGCGCCATCCCGACCCGCCTTCGGCCACGGGCCCATCGCTCGCGTGATGACGGCGATCACGGAGGACCCGCTGGAGCGCTATCGGACGGGACCGGGCGCCCCGCGGCCGGGCTTCGGCCTGCCGAACCTCCGGCGCAACGTCTGTCCGCACTTCTACATGACGGGCTCCCGCGGCGCGATCCCGATCCAGGCGCCTCACCTGCTGAAGGCCCTGATCCGGCAGGACCAGAACGTCTCGCGCTGCCAGCTTCGGGGCGGCGTCCACCTCGAGCAGGGCTACGTCAACGACGTCTGCCTGACGCCACGCTTCAACCAGTGCGTCTTCTACGAGGACGATCTGACGCGCGAGTGAGCGACACGCGCCTGACCCCGGTCGCTCAGCGGACCGTCGCGCCCGGCCCGGTCGCGGGCCCCGAGCCCGCCGTCACCGCCGCCGACCCCGCGTATGCCGAGGCGCTGGCCGCCCTGGCTGATCGCGGGCGCTTCGGCATCCGCCTGGGACTCGGGCGGGTCCGGGCGATCCTCCGCGAGCTGGGCGACCCGCAGCTCGGGCTCCGCGGGGCGCTCGTCGCCGGCACGAACGGCAAGGGCAGCGTGCTCGCCCTCTGCTCGAGTGTCCTGCGGGCGGCGGGCTACCGCGTCGGCGAGACGCCCAAGCCACATCTCGTCAGCTACCGCGAGCGCCTGCAGGTCGACGGCCGGCCGATCGACCCGGCGTCCTTCGCCCGCCTGGTGCGGGACGTCCTGCCGATCGCCGCGCGAGTCGAGCGGCGGCTCGGTCCGCCGACCGAGTTCGAGCTGCTCACCGCGGTCGTCTTCGCGTGGTTCGCCGAGGTCGGCCTTGACGTCGCGCTGGTCGAGGTCGGCCTCGGCGGCCGGCTCGATGCGACCCACGTCTGGGACGGCGGCGTGGCGGTCGTCACGAACGTCGACCTCGATCACACCGATCGGCTCGGCTCGACCGTCGCGGCGATCGCCCGTGAGAAGGCCGCCATCGTCGAGCGCGGTGACGTGGCGGTGACCGGCGCGAGCGGCGAGGCGCTCGCCATCGTGACCCGCCGGGCGCGGAGGCTGGGCGTCCCGCTGAGGGTCGCCCGCCCGGCCCCGCTGCTGGGCTGGGATCGCGACGGCATCCTGGTCGAGCTGCCCGAGCTGGGCCCGACGCGGGTCGGGCTCCGCGGTCGCCACCAGGCGGCCAACGTCGCCGTCGCCGATGCCACGCTCGATGCGCTCGAGATGGCCGGGATCGCCCGCTCCGACGACGACGCCCGCCGGCGTGGCTACGCGACCGCTCGCTGGCCCGGTCGGCTCGAGCTCCTCGAGGCCGAGGGCCCCCGCGGCCGCCGCCAGGTCCTCCTCGACGGGGCGCACAACCCGGCCGGAGCGGCGGCGCTGGCCGGCGCCCTCGACGACCTGCGGCCATTCCTCGTCGGCGGTGCCGGGCCGGCCGCCCCGCCGATCACCCTGCTGACCGGGACCATGGCCGACAAGGACGTCGATGGGGTCATCCTGGCGCTCGCCCGCTCGGCCGCCCTCGAGGGGGCCCGCGTCATCTGCACCCGACCGGTCGGCGAGCGCGCGATGCCGGCCGAGGCGCTGGCCGGGCGCTGGGCGGCGCTGGTCCCCGCCACTCGCCCGATCGCGGTGCCGGGGCCGATCGCCGCCCTCGAGCTCGCACTGGCCGAGGCCGAGGGGCCGATCGTCGTCGCGGGCTCGCTCTACCTCGTCGGCCAGGTCCGCGGTCGCCTCGTCGTCGACCCGGCGCTCGTCGATCCGCCGGTCCCGCTGACGCCGCGCGGACCAGAGGCCGGTCGCCGTCCCGGCGCCGAGGCCACGAACGCCACGAGGCGCATGCGATGAGCGGCGAGTCGCGAGCGACCCGAGCCCCGTCCGGACCGGCCGGCGTCGTGCCCCCCAGACCCGAGGCCGGAGGCGGGGCGTCGACCCCGTCCTTCGCCCTCCCCGAAGGCGCGTCGAGCGGATTGCCCGGCCCGCTCGGCTCGACCTCGATCGGTGGGCGGATCTTCCGGTGGGGCGAGCGGACGTTCGTCATGGGCATCCTGAACGTGACGCCCGACTCGTTCTCCGGCGACGGGCTCCTCGCCGCCGCGGCCGAGCCGGTGGCCGGCGCGGTCGCGCTGGGGCGCCGGATGGTCGAGGATGGCGCGGACGTGCTCGACGTCGGCGGCGAGTCGTCCCGGCCCGGGCACGCCCCGGTCGCGGCCGATCTGGAGCTGGCCCGCGTCGGCCCGGTCATCCGGGCCCTCCATCACGCGCTGCCCGACGTCCCGCTGAGCATCGACACGACGAAGCCCGAGGTCGCCGCGGCGGCGATCGATCTCGGCGCCTCGCTCGTCAACGACGTCTGGGGCGTCGCGGCCGACGATCGCCTCCTCCGGCAGGCCGCCGAACGCGAGGTGCCCGTCGTCCTGATGCACAACCGGGCGGAGGCTCGCTACGTGAACCTCCTGCCCGAGATCCTCGGCGACCTCCAGCGGGCGCTCGAGCGGGCCCTCGCCGCCGGCGTGGCCTGGGAGCGGCTCCTCGTCGACCCAGGCTTCGGCTTCGGGAAGACCCCCGAGCACAACCTCGCCCTCCTGCGCGAGCTGCCCGCGCTTCGCCTCCTCGGCCGTCCCATCCTGCTGGGCACGTCGAGGAAGTCCACGCTCGGCAAGGTGCTCGACCTGCCGCCCCAGGAACGCGTCGAGGCGACCCTCGCCACGACGGTCCTCGCCGCGATGGCCGGCGTGGACATCGTCCGGGTCCACGACGTGCGGGCGAACGTCCGGGCGGCTCGGATGGCCGATGCGGTCGTCCGCCGGGGCGGCCCGGCCGCCGAAGGGGAGCCGCGGCCGTGAGCGACCGGATCGTCCTCCACGACATGGCGTTCCAGGGTCGTCACGGCGTCCACGAGCACGAGCTGCGGAGCGAGCAGCCGTTCCACGTGGACCTCGAGCTGGTCCTCGACCTCCAGCCGGCCGGCATCGAGGACGACCTCGAGCGGACGATCGATTACGCCGCCGTCTACGGGACGGTCCGGCAGATCGTGGAATCGACCAGCTTCCGACTCATCGAGGCGCTCGCCGAGGCGATCGCCCATGAGATCCTCGCGGACCATCCGGTCGACGAGGTCCTGGTCCGGGTGCGCAAACCAGGCGTCGATCTCGGCGGGCCACTCGCGTACGCCGGCGTCGAGATCCGTCGCACCCGCCGCCGATCGCCGCCGCCCGGTCCGCGCCCTCGCCTGCGGAGGGACCGGGCGGCGCCCGCTCGATGAACGACGCCCCCGGCGTCGGGGGGGACGACGCCGGGGGCTGTGCTCGCGACGGAGCCGGATGCCGGTCCGGCCGACGCGGAGGGGAGGGGGACCCGTGGGCTCAGAGGTCGGCGGGGCGGGTCCCCAGGGTCACCTGGAGGGTACGGGTCGCCCCGTCGCGGAGCACCTGGATCGCGATCGTGGTCCCCGGCTCGTACTGGCTGACGACGGTGTCGAGCGGGTGCTCACCGTCGAGCTTCTGCCCTTCGATGCTGGTGACGATGTCGCCGGCCTTGACGCCGGCCTTGTCCGCTGGCCCGCCGGCCACGACCGCGGGAAGCGACTGGCCGTTGGTCCCCTGGGAGTCCGAGATCAGGGCTCCCTCCCGCACGGGCAGCTTCTGATCCTGGGCCACCTGGTAGTCGATGGTCTGGAAGCGGACGCCGATGTACGGGCGGGCGAGCGCCTTGCCGGCCACGGCCTGGCGCATGATCGGCTTCGCCAGGTCGATCGGGATCGCGAAGCCGATCCCCTCGGCCGAGCTCGCGATGGCGGTGTTGATGCCGATGACGTCACCGCCGGAGTCGAGCAGCGGGCCGCCGCTGTTGCCCGGGTTGATCGCCGTGTCGGTCTGGAGGAGGTTGTTGATCTGGCCGCCCTCGACCTGGATCGTCCGTCCCTTGGCCGAGAGGATCCCGCTCGTCACCGAGTTCGAGTAGGTCCCCAGGGGGCTGCCGATGGCGATCGTGAGCTGGCCGACCTTGAGCGCGTTCGAGTCGCCCAGGGGCGCGACAGGCAGCCCGGTCGCGTCGATCTTGACGATCGCGAGGTCGGTGAGGGTGTCGATCCCCTTGATCGTCCCGGTGAACTGCCGGCCATCCTGGAGCTTGACCGTCAGCTTGTCGCTCCCGGCGACCACGTGCCGGTTGGTGAGGATGAAGCCGTTCGCGTCGTAGATGAAGCCGGAGCCGACGCCCGTCTCCGGGATCGAGAACGGGTTCGTCTGCGATGCGTTCGCGGTGCTGGTGATGACGACGACCGCCGGGCCGACCTTGGCCGCGGCGTCGATGATCGCCGAGGACTCGTCGATCGTGACCGGTTGCCGGCTGCCGGCGGCGGCGGCGCTCGGCACGGCGGACGCGGCCGCCGTCGGCGAGGCCGCCCCGGTCCGGACGAGCGCGCCCGAGGCGTCGAGGACGAGGAAGGTGCCGCCCGAAGCGAGGACGGCCGAGATCAGCGATGCGGCGAGGACCATCCCGGCGCTCGCGCCGCCGCGCGGTCGATCGACCGGCCGGACGGGGGAAGGGGGCTCGTACCAGCCGTTCCCGGACCGGGCCGGCGCGAACGGTCGTGGGGGAAGCTGCCGCTCTGGCTCGGCGAACTCCGGCCGGGTCCAGTCCACGCGGGGCTCCGGGTCGGGGGAGTAGCGCTCGGGAAGGGCCGACCAGGTCGTCGGGATCGGCTCGGTCGGGCTGTCCGCGACGAGTCCGGCCTCTGCCGGGCCCGGGGCCGGGGAAGAGGCGGCCTCGGCCGGCGCGAGCGGGATGCCGTCGCCGGCCTCGGGCGTGCGCGGCGGGAGCGGCTGGTCGCCGGTTCGGTCGCTGGACGGGTCGATCATGGTGGACTCGCTGATGCTCGTCGACTCGGTCGATCGGGCTCGCCGGTCGATCGAGGATGGCGCTCGGATGGATGGCTCGCCCAGGCGGGATGCGGCCCGGGCAACCGCCAGCATGACGTGCTGCGATTCAGGCGCAAGGCGGCGTTCGGTGAAGGATTCACCACCTGCCGTCAGGGCGTCCGGTCCGGTGGGAGCGTCGCGGGCCGATCGGATGCCGCGGGCCCCGTCCGCGCCGCGGTAG
>JAPVSP010000012.1:0-3031 GCA_047519685.1 Chloroflexota bacterium | reverse complement strand
CGACGCTGCGGGGATCGATCGGGACCGGCGCCCCGCGCTCGAGCGCCAGGCTCATCGCGTTCGAGGTCTCGGGCTCGACGCCGACGACCCGCACCGAGGGCCGAAGCTCCTTGAGCGCGGCCGAGACCCCGCTGATGAGCCCGCCGCCGCCGATCGCGATGACCGCGACGTCCAGATCGGGGAGATCCTCGAGGAGCTCGAGGCCGAGCGAGCCGTTGCCGGCGATGACATCCGGGTCGTCGAACGGGTGGCAGACGACCAGACCGCGCTCGGCGCGCAGCCGCTCCATCTCGGCGAAGCTCTCGCCGACGTGCTGCCCGTGCAGGACGACCTCGGCGCCATAGCCCCGGCAGGCCTCGACCTTGGATCGCACGGCGCCCTCGGGCATCACGACGGTCGCGTGCACGCCCTGGTCGCGCGCCGCCCAGGCGTAGGCCTGAGCCGCGTTCCCCGCCGAGATCGTCACGATCCCGGCCTGGCGTTCGGCCGGGCTCAGCGCCGCGACCCGTGCGCTGGCGGCCCGGGGCTTGAAGGAGCCCGTGACCTGGAGGTGCTCGGCCTTGAGCGACACCCGGCCGTCCGCGACGCGAACGCCGGTCGCCGCCTCGACGACCCGCGCTGCCGTCGACGACCCGAGGAGCGGGGTCCGGTGGACTCGACCGCCGATGCGCTCGCGCGTCTCGACGATCCGCTCGAGCGTGACCAGCCGAGGGTCGGCCCGATGCGCGGCTGGGGCTGGGTCCATCCCCGGAGTATGCAGGGCCGCCCGTGGGAGCGCGACGGCCCGGGGGCGCGGCATCCGGCCTGGGTGTCGCCCGGATCGTCGGCGACGACCACTTGCGCGCTTGCGCAACTGATGAGATACTCGCCGCGTGCTGGGCATCGCGACCACGGGCGACGTCGAGCGGCAGCGTGCCGCGGCGATCGGCCGTGCCCTGGCCGATCCGAAGCGGCTGTGCGTCCTGGAGTCGCTCGCCCTGGGCGAGCTCTCCGTGGGCGACCTCTCGACCCGGGTCGGCTGCCAGGTCCCGAACATGAGCCAGCATCTCGCGGTCCTCCGGAGCGCCGGGCTGGTGACGTCCCGGCGCGACGGGAACACCGTGTACTACCGCCTCGCCGATCCGGCGGTCATCGAGGCGTATCGACTCATCCAGAGGCTCGCCAGGTAGGGCGAGCGGACGACCCGGACGGAGCAGCGGGCCGACCCCGCCGACGGGAGAAAGGGACATCTGGCCGATGGCCGAGATCAAGGCAGTGACCGACGCCGACTTCGAGGAGAAGGTCGTCAACAACCCGCGCCCCGTGGTGGTCGACTTCTGGGCCGCCTGGTGTGGGCCGTGCAAGATGGTCGCCCCGGAGATGGAGAAGATCGCCGCCAAGTACGACGGCGTGGTGGATGTCGTGAAGGTCGACGTCGACGCCAACCCCGGCCTGTCGCGGACGTTCAACATCATGAGCATCCCGACGATCGCCTTCTTCCAGCCGGGCAAGCAGCCGATGGGCGTCATCGGCTTCCGCCCGATGGAGCAGCTCGAGCAGCAGTTCGGGCTCACGGGGCTCGCGAAGCCGAGCCCGAGCGCGTAGCCGGCGCCGCCGGTCGAGCGGATAGACCAGGACCCCGGCGGTGACGCCGGGGTCCTTCGCTGTTCGCGCGGCCCGGAGGGGTCGGCGGCGGCCGACCGCCGGGCGTGGCATCCTCCGGCCATGCCGACCAGCGCCGGCCTCCTGCTGTTCCGCCACCGCGGGGGACGCCTCGAGATCCTCCTCGCCCACCCGGGTGGCCCGCTCTGGGCGCGCCGGGACGAGGCCGCCTGGACGCTGCCGAAGGGCCTGCTCGAGCCGGGCGAGGACGCGTTCGATGTCGCGCGCCGCGAGTTCCGGGAGGAGACGGGGTCGCGCCCCCCGGAGGACCCGACCGCGTACCTGCCGCTCGGGGAGGTCCGCCAGGCATCCGGCAAGGTCGTCCGAGGCTGGGCGGCGGAGGGCGACCTCGACCCGGCCGCGGCCACGAGCAACACGTTCGAGATGGAGTGGCCGCCGGGGTCCGGGCGGCGCGTCGCGTTCCCCGAGATCGACCGCTTGGCCTGGTTCGAGCCGGCCGAGGCGCGCCGCCGCCTCATCCACGCCCAGACCGCCTTCGTCGACCGGCTCGTCGAGCGGATCGGCGATGGGTCCGGGTCCGTCGGCGAGATCGGGCGAGGCGCTTCGACCGGTGGCCGAGAGGACCCGCCGCGGGGCCGCGGGGCCCGGGGGACCCGCCCTACGAGGCGACGGCGCCCAGGATGACCGGCAGCCGCCGTGCGCCCCAGTGGCCCGGCGGGCCGTCGAAGACGCCCGGGATCCGCGTGCCGCAGGCCTGGCAATGGCCGTCGTCGGTCAGGCCGTAGCGCCCGAGCTCGTACCCGTCGCGCTCGATGACGACCGCCCCGCAGCCGTGGCAGCTGGTCGTCTGGCCGGCGGGGTCGTGGACGTTGCCGGTGTAGACGTAGCGGATGCCGTTGCCCAGCGCGATCCGTCGCGCCCGCGAGAGGGTCCCTGGCGGGGTCGGTGGGACGTCGAGCATCCGGTAGTCCGGATGGAACGCGGTGAGATGGAGCGGGACATCCGGCCCCAGCGACTCGACGACCCAGCGGGTCATCGCGTCCAGCTCGGCGTCGCTGTCGTTGCGCCCGGGAATGAGGAGGGTGGTGATCTCGACCCAGACCGGGGTCTCGTGGACCAGGTATCGGAGGGTGTCCTTCACCGGCTCGAGCCGGCCCGCGCAGAGCTCCTCGTAGAACGCCTCGGTGAACCCCTTCAGGTCCACGTTGGCGGCGTCGATGTGGCGGTACAGCTCGGCGCGCGGCGCGGGCTCGATGTAGCCGGCCGTGACGGCGACCGTCCGGACGCCGACGGCATGGCAGGCGTCGGCGACGTCGATCGCGTACTCGAGGAAGATCGTCGGATCGTTGTAGGTGAACGCCACGCTGCGGCACCCGAGATCCTTCGCAACGCGAGCGATCAGCTCCGGCGAGGCCTCGTCGGCGAGCTT
>JAPVSP010000011.1:0-17818 GCA_047519685.1 Chloroflexota bacterium | reverse complement strand
CGCGATCCCGCGACGACGACCCGGCCGTCCGCGACGGCCAGGCCATCGACCCAGCCGAACCCGCGGGTCCCGCCGAGCGTCGCCACCCGGCCGAGGATCAGCAGCGACGCGCCGGGCACGCTAGCCGGACGGCGGGTCGGCGAGCAGCGTCTCGAGGCCGGCCCGGTCGAGGCCGGCGCCGATCCCCAGCGCGAGGGCGACCCGAGCCTTCGGCCCCGACAGGTACCCGGCGAGCATCGCCCCGGCGCGCACCCAGGTCCCGCTGCCGCCGGGGAAGGCGTAGGCCGCGCCCGCGCGACCGGCCACGCAGCGGCTGACCAGGGCGACCGGCACGCCGTCGGCCATCGCGCGGCCGGCGGCCTCGAGGAGGGACGGCGAGGTGTTGCCCGAGCCGGTGGCGGCGACGACGAACCCATCGGCGCCGGCCGCATGGGCCGCGTCGAGAAGGGATCCGTCCATGGCCACGACGGCCGTGATGAGGTGCACCCGCTCGGCGGCACGCTCCGCCGCGACGTGGCGCCGGCCGGCGCGTCGACGGGCGAGGTGGATCCCATCCGCCTCGACCCCGCCCAGCGGGCCCAGGTTGGGGCTCTGGAACGTGGTCAGCGAGGTCGCATGCGTCTTGGTGACGTCATCGGCCGCGTGGATCGTCCCGGCGAGACACACCACGACCCCCTCGCCACGGAGCTCCGGTGCCGCCGCGGCCTGCACGGCGTCGCGGATGTTCGCCGGGCCCTCGTAGCCGGGCTCGGACGCCGCGCGCATCGCGCCGGTGACGACGACCGGCTCGGGACCGGTCAGCACGAGATCGAGGAAGAACGCGGTCTCCTCGATGGTGTCGGTCCCCTGGACGACGACGACACCCTCGATCGACGGATCGTCCTGCGCCCGCCGGACCGCCGCCGCCAGGTCGAACAGCGCCGGGAAGGTGAAGTGGCTCGCCGGCGTGCGTCCGCGGTCCACCGGCACGACCTCCGCGATCCCGGCGAGGCCCGGGGTCCTGGCGAGGAGGTCGGCGCCGCCCAGGGTGGGGACGTTCCCGCCCGCCAGGGGGTCGGCGATCATGCTGATCGTCCCCCCGGTGAAGATGACGACGACGCGGGGCATCGGCGACCTCAGGTGGGTGGCTCGCTATCGGCGTCGAAGACCGCGGCCCTGTCCTCGGCCGTCGACTCCAGCTCGGCCCCGGACCGCCCATCCTCGGTCGCGGTTCGACGCGACGACTCGCCGCGACCCGCCGACTCGGCGAGGCGGACCTCGACGCCGTACGCGACGGCGAGCGGATCGACGGGTCCCGGCGGATGGGCCGTCAGGTCGGCGCGCATCGCGGCCTCCAGCGGCCCCAGCGGGCCGCGGAGGACGATCGAGCCGACGCCACAGGCGACGATCAGCACCCCCACCGAGGTGATGACCGCCGTCGTCCCGACCAGGTCCACGACCGGCCCGACGAGGACGATGGGCAGCAGGCTCGCGACGGACACGAGCATGTTGAGGACGCCGAAGACCCGCCCGCGGACGTCCTCCGGCAGCTCCTCCTGGAGCTGGGTCTGGGCCGGGATCGCGACGACGGCATAGGCGATGCCGGCCAGGAAGGCGATGCCGATGACGACGGCGAGGAGCGACACGAAGCGCGAGAGGTCGATCACCGGGGCCTGGGCCTGGACACCCTCGAGGAAGCGCGAGATCGGCCCCGCGACGGTCAGCAGGACGATGAGGACGCCGAGGGCGATGAGACCGGCCTCGATGAGCCGGCGTCGGGGCAGGTACCGACCGTAGCTGTTGAGCGTCAGGACGCCGAGCACGACGCCGAGGCCCAGCGGCAGGACGACGACCACGAAGTCGGACGTGTGGAGCCCGAGCGTCGTCGTGGCGAACTCCGGGCCGATGACGCCGAGGACCCCCAGGAGGCTCGCCGCGATCCCGAGGTACCCCAGCGACCAGCCGATCGTCGGGTTCGCCCGGATGTACGCCAGCCCCTCGCGCAGCTGGGCGAACGTCGAGCCGACGGCACGCTCCGCCTCGGCCAGCCCCCCGGTCTCCGGCATCTCGGCCCTCGACGGGGGCGACTTCGGGAGCGTGAAGCAGAAGACCGCCGCGACCATGTAGAACGCGGCCACGACCAGGATGAGCGCCTGGGCGCCGGCGACGCGCGCGACGAGCGGACCCAGGAGCGCGAAGCCGACGGCGAAGGCGGCGTTCAGGGTGAAGGTGAACAGGCTGTTCGCCGCCAGGAGGAGCGAACGCGGGACGACGGTCGGGATCATCGCGGCCTCGGCCGGCGCGAAGAACACCGTCAGGCTCGACACCGCGACGTTGAGGAGATAGAGGGCGAGGAGGTTCTGCTCCAGAACGAACATCGCGGCGAACGCCGCCGCTCGGAGGACGTTGGTGACGAGCAGGATCGTCCGGCGGTCGATGCGGTCGACGAAGACGCCGGCGACGGCCGAGAAGAGGACCGCCGGCGCCAGGAACGTGAGGAGGAGGAAGCCGACGGCGGAGCTCGATCGGGTAGCGTCGTAGACGAGGACGGTCAGGCCGTAGATGACCATGTTCCCGCCGACCTGCGTCGCGAGCTGCGACAGCCAGAGGAGCAGGAACGGCCGGTTCCGAAGGACCTCGAAGGCGCTCGGCTCCGTCGCCGGGCCGCTGGGCGACACGGTCACGCCCTGGGCTGCGGCCGGACCGCCTCCGTCAGCCGCGCGTCCCCGCGGCTCACGAAGCCCGCCAGACGGCGCTCGACCGCCGGCCGCTCGAGGAGGACGTGGCGCCCGCAACCCTGGCAGCGAAGGCCGATGTCGGCGCCGAGCCGGTCGACGAGCCAGGTGTCGCCGCCGCAGGGATGCGGCTTCCGAAGCCTGAGGACATCCCCGAGGAGCAGCTCGAGGACGGGTCGGTCGGCCATCCGCGGGAGGGTATCAGAGCCTGGGCGTCCCGTGAGCGGGCTGCAGGTCGCGCAGCGTCGCCGCCAGTTCGAGACGGGCGACGGGCGTCACCGTCACCGTCGCCTTCGGGTACGTCGCGCCCAGCTGGGCGACGATCCCGCCGACCCGGTTGAGCGAACCGCTGAGCGTGTCCGACGCCCCGATGGCGTCGATCGTGATCGGATCGGTCAGCGGGGTGCCCTCCACCGAGATCCCGCCCCCGGGCCCGGCGACGACGGTGCCGGCGACGACCCGGTTCCTCTCGATGGCCATCGCCTCGGCGCCCGCGTTCCGCAGCTCGTTCAGGAGGTCCATCACGCCCTCCCCGTCCATGGGGCCCGAGATCGTGATGCGGATCCCCGGCCCGGTCACCGGGTCGAGCCCGGACCAGGTGCGCAGCTTCGCCAGGTCGGTGCGCAGCGCGTCCACCGAAGACTCGCCGCGCGTCTTCGCCGCCTGGAGATCGCGCACCTCGCGGTCGAGGCTGGCGACCTCGGTCCGGAGCTGGGCGTTGCGGTCGTTGAGGTTGGCGACGAGCACGGTCAGCTCCTGTGTGGAACGGGCAGCCAGGTCGTCCCCGGTCCCCTGGGAGCGGATCTGGGCCACCACGAGCAGGCCGAGCAGGAGCGCGACGAGCGTGAGGGCGAGCTGGCCCCGGGGACGGTTCATCCGCCGCTCGCTTCCGGGCTCGCCGATCGCGAGTAGCGCAGCGTCACGGTCCCGGCGTAGGCCGGCACGGCGACCTTCGACGGTTGGGCGACGGAGACGCCGATGTCGAACGTCTCGCTGCGCGCCCGCAGGAAGTCGACGAAGCCCCGCGACCTGCCGAGCCGTTCGAACAGGTCCGTCGGCCCGATCGCCGCGATCTGGTACGGCGGGGCCAGGTAGGCCGAGTTGACCAGGATCGTCCCACCGATGTCCGTGATGCCGCTGAGGGCCGTCAGGCGCTCGCCGTTGATGGCGATCGCATCGGCGCCGGCGAGCCACAGCTCCTCCACGACCGCCCGGATGTCGCGGCCGGAGACCTGGTAGTCGGCGGCGTTCGCCCCCGCCGGGGGAGGCGCGCTGGAGTCGGACAGCTGGAGCACGATGCCCGTCCCCTCGAGGGCGACGAGACCGGCGGCGATCCGGGCGCTCTCGAGCTGGCGGTTGAGGTCGTCGACGAGGGTCGACGAACCCTGGCCCGCCTGCTGCAGGGCACGAATCTGGTCGTTGAGGTCCTGGATGTGCGTCTTCAGGGAATCCTGCTCGGCCTGGAGGCCGAGCGCGGTCTCCACGAGCGGTGAGCGCTCCTGCGTCGTGTAGCGCACCCGGGGCCCCTCCGCGCGCAGCTGCCCGGCGATGAGGAAGCCGAGCGTGAGCAGGGCGATCCCGAGGGTGATCTGCCAGCTCGGGAGCCCGCGGACGCGGGCGACGAACGTGGTCACGGCTCCGGGTCCTCGGATCCTTCCGGCGCCTCGGGTGTCCCGTCCGGCGCGGGCCCGATCGAGGCCATCATGCCCGTCACGCTCCTGCGGCGTCGACGCAGCGCGAGCAGCGCGACGAGCCCGGCGATCAGCGCGGCCAGGCCGCCGAGCGGCGCGATGGTCGCCAGGACGTCCTCACCGACGCCGGGGAGCGGCGCCGGCGACTCCTGGGCCGCCCCGGATGCCCCAGCTCCGGACGCCGCCGGTCCGGGGCTGGCCACGGCTCCGGTCCAGCCCGATGGCAGCGGACCGGCCGGGTCCGGCTGCGGACCCACCCTCGCCGGGGGCGACGCGCCGAGGTCCCGGAACCATGCCGCATCGAACGCGTCCGCGCCGAGCCCGAGGGCGGCGGTGAACGCGGCGTCGTCGGTGAGGCCCCGTGAATACGAGTCGACCAGGGTCGACAGGGCCGGCCGGCCGAAGCGGCGGACGACGTAGTCGACGGCGGCGACCCCCTCGGCGTAGCCCAGGAAGACCTTCTCGCCGGTCGGGAAGTCCCCGGCGAGTGCCGCGAGCGGGTACAGCATCCCATCGCGGACCGCGCTCCCGACGAGGGCCCGGTCCGAGGAGTCGTAGCCCTGCGAGACGTAGACGGCGAGCCCCTCGTTGAGCCACTTCGGTGGCTGGTGGTACGGGTTGCGGGTCGCCGTGTCGAACACCACGTGGGTCAGCTCGTGGACGACGACCCGGGCGACCTCGGGGCCACCGATGTCGGCCGGCGTGATGAGCCCGAAGAGGGTGCGGAGCTCCGGGATCGCCTGCCCCACGACGAACTCGCCGGTCGCCGGTCCGAGGGCATCCCGGAACGCGGCCTGATCGGCGTAGATGAAGAAGTCGATCGGTTGGGTCTCGGTCACGCCGAGCAGGGCCGCATCCTGGGCGATCGCGCCCTGGGCGATCCGCAGCGCGCTGCTCCCGAACGAGGGATCGCCCTGGTACCAGTGGACGCGGACGATCCCGGCCTGCTGCGTCTGCCAGTGGAAGCGGTCGTCCACGTAGGTGACGTTCGTCGTCGGGCCGTCGACCTCGGACCCATCGCCGGCGCCGGCCGGCCGGAGGCGCCAGTGAGCGGCGATCCGCGTGTTCGGGTCGAGGTGCCCCTGGGTGGCGATGCTCCACGTGTAGCGCAGCGTCGCCGGGCCGGTCCCGCTGGGCGGCTGGACCTCGACGACGAAGGAGCCGCTCGAGCCGGGGAAGTCCAGGACCAGCTCCACGCGGTCGACAGGCGACGTGAGGGCCACCGGCTGGACGAACGCGATCCCCTGCCCGTACGCCGACGTCGCGCTCGGCGAGCCGAACGTGGGCGAAGCGGCGATCACCGGGGCGCTGAGGATCCCCAGCAGCCCGGCCGCGAGCAGCGCAGGGATCGGCCAGGTCGACCGGCGGCGGACGCGGTCGCGGAGGCGGTCGCCGATCATCCAGGGGACCAGGCCAGACCGGCCAGGCGGATGATCGAGAGCCCGTTCTGGCCGGCGCCGAGCAGGCCCGCACGGGCCAGCGCCCATCCCTGGCCGTAGTCGACCGGGACGACCGGGACATCCCGCTGCACGATCGCCTGCGCGCGATCGAAGGCCGCTCGGACGGCCGACGGGTCGGTCGCCGTCAGGGCGTCGCCGATGGCCGCATCGAACTCGGCGGAGCTCCACGCCCCGTAGTTGGCGGTGCGGCCGGTCCCCAGGAGGAGGCCGAGGAAGTCGTTGGCGCCCGGATAGTCGGCCTGCCAGCCCAGCGACCAGAAGGCCGGCGGATCGGTCTCGAGGCGGTGGAAGTAGGTCGCGAAGTCCAGTGTCTCCGAGTGGATGGTGATCCCCAGGACGTCGTGGATCTCGCGCACCACCGCCCCGTCGTACTGCGTTCCCCCGTCGATCAGCGTCACGGGCGGGAATCCGCGCCCACCCGGGAAGCCCGCGTCGACGAGAGAGGCCCTGGCGGCCGACGGGTCGTACGCCGGCAGGAAGTCGGTCGCCGAACGACCCGGCACCCCGGGCGGGACCATGCTGGTCGCGGGCGTCGTGTCGCCGGCGGATGCCAGGGTGACGAGCCGCCGCCAGTCGACCGCCTGGGCGAACGCCCGCCGCACCCGGGCGTCGTCGAACGGAGGCCTCCCGGTGTCGAAGCCGTAGTAGGTGACGCCGAGCGATGGGACGGCGCGGAGCGCGGGCCCGAGATCGCGGTCGTAGGCGATCCACGAGGCGTCGTAGCCGGCGATCGCCGTGAAGTCGACGTCGCCCGCTTCGAACGCGTCGACGGGGCTCCGCCCGCCGAGGTCGGTGACCAGGTGGATCGTCCCGATCGCGGGCCGACCGGCCCAGTACCGGTCGTTCGCCGTCAGGGTGATCTCCGTGGCGCTCACCTGCGCGACCCGGTAGCCCCCGCTGGACGCAACGGCCGCCGGCGAGGTGATGGACGCGATCCCGGACGGGACCACGCCGAAGCTGGGCGACGACACGATGGCCGGGAAGTCCGTCTCGGGCCGGCTGAGCCGCACCTCGACGGTCCGCTCGTCCGGGGATCGGAAGCCGACCGACGCGGGATCGGTCGACGCGCCGGTCCGGTACGCCGTCGCCCCGTCGACCTCGTCGAGGAGCGACGCGAGCGGCGATGGACTCGCGTGATCCAGGAGGCGGAGCCAGCTGCGGACGACGTCGGCGGCGGTCAGTGGCGACCCGTCGGAGAACCGGAGGCCGGGGCGAAGGGTGAACACGACCCGCCGGCCGGCGTCGAGGACCTGCCACGACTCGGCGAGCGCCGGCCGGAGCGTCAGGGCCGGGTCGAAGGCCGTGAGGGACTCGAACAGCTGGGCGGTGACCGCGGCGCTGCCCGAATCGCCCACGGCGGCCGGGTCGAACGTGGCTGGCGCGGCGGCGGCGATCCGCACGTCATCCCGGGCCGCCGCGTCCGACGAGCGCAGCGGCGCGGCGGTGACCAGGGCCGTCACGAGCACGGCCGAGGCGAGCAGCGGGATCGCGCGGCGAAGGAGGCGCGCGGGGGAGCCCCGGACAGCGCGCGCGGTCAGGACCGGAGCCACCAGTCCGCGGTCGTCGGCAGGGCGGGCCGACCTCGCTCGCGCAGCTGCTCGAGCGGGCGTTCCACCGGGATCGGGTCGCGCGGCCGCGCTCGCCAGACGTAGTCGCCGCTCGCGAAACCGGCGAGGAGCCCGATGATGCAGACCCAGCGGCGCATGGCCGGAAGTATAGGCCGCCCCCCGCCGGGCCCCCGGTCCGAACCCGGGAAAGGGTGAGGCCTCGCCGAACCACACCGCCGGGGGAACGATGTCTTGGAGCGAGGCCTCACGCGGGAGAACGAGGGACGGCGGCGGACGTTAGGGGGCCGTCTCGCAAGATGCGCCCGGAGGGCGTCGGGACCACCCGGTGGTCGGGCGACGGGGGGCCTCGCGCGACCCGCGTCCGACCCCCCGGGTACGATGGATCGATCGATCGAGGCCCCTGTGACCCTGCGCCTTCGGAACACGCTGAGCCGGACCCTCGAGCCCGTCGAGCCGCTCGATCCCGGCCGGATCCGGATGTACACGTGCGGTCCGACGGTCTACCGGTACGCGCACATCGGCAACCTCCGGAGCTACCTGCTGGCCGACCTGATCCGGCGCGTCCTCCTCTACCACGGGCTCGAGGTCTTCCACGTCAAGAACGTCACCGACGTCGGCCATCTTCGCGACGAGCGGTTCGACCGCGGAGAGGACCGGATGCTCGTGCAGGCCGGCCTGGAGCACAAGACGCCGGCGGAGATCGCGGCAGCCTACGAGGCGGCGTTCCACGCCGACGAGGCCCGGGTCAACATCCTCCCGGCACACGTCTTCCCCCGGGCGACCGAGCACATCGCCGAGATGATCGATCTCGTCGAGCGCCTGGTCGACTCGGGGCACGCCTACGTCAGCCCGGCGGGCAACGTCTACTTCGACGTGGACTCGATGCCGGGGTATGGCCGCCTCTCGGGGAACACGCTCGACCAGCTCAGGGCGGGACACCGGGGCGATGTGGAGGCCGACAAGCGTGACGCGGCGGATTTCGCGCTGTGGAAGGCGGCCGGTCAGGGTCGGCTGCTGAAGTGGCCGACGCCGCGCTGGGGCGCCGGCTTCCCAGGCTGGCACGTCGAGTGCTCGGCGATGGCGCTGCGCTACCTCGGGGAGCGGTTCGACATCCACACCGGCGGGATCGACAACGTCTTCCCCCACCACGAGGACGAGATCGCCCAGTCGGCCGCCCTCACCGGGCAGGTCCCGGCGCGCCTCTGGGTGCATGGCGAGCACCTCCTCATGTCCGGGCGGAAGATGGCCAAGTCGGCCGGCAACTTCCAGCGCGTCACCGATCTCGCCAGCGACGGCGTCGATCCCCTCGCCTTCCGCCACCTGGTCCTCACGTCACGCTACGGGCGCAAGCTCAACTTCTCGCGGCGGTCGTTCGCCGCCGCCGTATCGGCGCTGGCCTCGCTTCGAGCCCGCCTCGCTGCCCTCGGGCCGCCCCCGGCGGCGGGCCCCTGGGCGCCGCCGCCGGTCCTGCGCGCCGGCGAGGCTCCCGCCCGGCCGGTCGGCCTCGCCACCGGACCAAGCGGCCACGGCGGGACCGAGGCGCTCCCCCTCGCGGACCGGGCGCATGCGCCGGGACCTCCGCTGTCCCCGGCCGGGGCCGAGCTCCACCGCCGGTTCGTCGCCGCCCTGGACGACGATCTCGACCTCCCGGGTGCCGTCGCCGTCGTCCGGGAGGCCCTGCGGGCGGACCTGCCGGCCGACGAGGCGCGCTGGCTCGTCCTCGACGCCGACCTCGTCCTCGGTCTCGACCTGCACCGCACGTGGGATGCGGCCGGCTCCGAGCGTGCCGCCGAGAGCGCCGAACCGCCAGCCGACATCCGCGCCCTCGTCGAGGAGCGGAGCGTGGCGCGCTCGGGGCGGGACTTCGACCGGGCCGATGCGATCCGCGCCCGCATCGCCGCGGCCGGCTGGGAGGTCGTGGACGGACCGTCCGGCCCGACGGTCCGCCGCGGGGGAGGCTGAGGCGTCGGCCACTGAAGCGTCGGGGCCTCGGGGGTCGCGGGCCCCGAGCTCCGTTCGGCGGTCAGCCCTGTCGCGGCCGCCGCGCCTGCGCCGGTCCCGGCGAGATGAGGAGGTCCCGGCGCGCCCCGAAGCGGTCCAGGATCCGGTAGAAGTTGCGCTTCGACAGCCGGTCGCGCTCGTCCGGCGGGAGGCTCCCGTAGCCGCGGTGCTCGTGGCGGACGAGCGGCAGCCCGTCGATCCGGAGGGCCCGACGTGGCGCAGCCCTCTCGCCCTCGTCGCGCAGGACCAGGCTCCACCAGATGTCGAGGTTCCGATAGAAGCGGAAGCGCTCGTCGAGCGGTCCGCGCCGGCGATAGTCCTCTCGCCGGAACGCCTGGCAGTAGCCCTCCACGGCGTCCACGTCGCCCGCCGGGCCGTCGTCGAAGTGCCGGAGGTCCCGGGAGACGATCCCCCAGCCGCCGACCACGGCGACCGATGGATCGTCGAGGACCCGGACGAGCGGCGTCAGGAAGTCGCCGACGGGCTCGAGGCTCGTGTCGAGCAGGACCACGACCGGCGCGGCGGCGCGGCGGACCCCGGCGTTCGTCGCCGCGGCATACCCGAGGCGATCGCTCGTGAGCACCATCTCGGGGCGATGGCCGTCGGGCGTCGCGGGGCGCGCCGCGGCGCGCTCCAGCTCCTCCACGATCCCGGCGGTCGGCGCATCTGCGACCACGACGACCTGGGTCCCGAGCGGGCCGTACGCCCGCAGTCCCGCGAGCGTCCGCTCGAGGTCGCTCGGCGGGTCGGTCGCCAGCAGGACGACCGTGGCGAGCCCGGTCGCCGGCTCCTCGAGCCGCGACGGCACCGATCCGCTGCGGCCGTAGCGGATCCGGCCGCCGACCTCGACGTCCGGCGGGTGGGCGGGCGAGAGCCGGAACCTGACGCCCTCGTCGACGACCTTCCAGCCGGCGGCCTCGAGCTCGGCGCGCAACCGGTCGGCCGCCGGCCAGTCCCGCGCGCGACGGGCGGCCGCCCGGGCCTCGGCGAGCGCGAGGATCTCGGCGGGGATCCCCGGGTCTGTCACCCGTCCAGCCTGGCGCTCGCCGCCCGCCCCGCCTCCGGCGGGCGCCCCGGACCTCCATGGCTGGCTGGTCCGTCCTCGACGTTCCGCATCGCGTCAGCGGCCAGCTCGAAGTACT
The DNA here is from genome assembly GCA_047519685.1 of Chloroflexota bacterium. GTDB lineage: Bacteria > Chloroflexota > Limnocylindria > Limnocylindrales > CSP1-4 > JAPVSP01. The sequence goes on along the minus strand of JAPVSP010000011.1, from coordinate 7,242 downwards.
CGACGAGGCGTCGCCCGGCCGCCGGCTCGGCGCCGGACAGATCGACCGCCGCTCGCATGTGGGCCAGCCAACGGTCACGTTCGGCCGGCCCGATCGCGAAGGGCAGATGGCGCGCTCGCAGACGCGGGTGACCGCGCTCCTGGCTGTACGTCGTCGGGCCGCCCCAGTACTGGGCGAGGAAGAGGGTCAGACGCCGGCGCGCCGGGGCGAGATCGGCCGGCTCGGGGTACAGGCGGAGGAGGATGGGATCGGCCGCGACACCCTCGTAGAAGCGGTCGACGAGCGCCTCGAAGAAGGGCATGCCGCCGACGGCCTGGTAGAGGTCGGGGCTGTCCACGGGCCGCAGTGTAGGCGCCCCGCCCAGCCGGCGGGGAGACCGCGGCCCGGACCTGACATCGGCGTATCAAACGCGGAACGGCGTTCAGAGACCTTTGAGGGACCGTTCCCATGGTTGCCTCGGCGGCGGCCGGTGTCCCGATCGGTTGTCCCGCCGCAGAGCGCTGCGAGGGTCGCAGCGCCAGCAGCCGAGGAGCCGCATGCTGAAGCGTCTCATCCTTCCCCTCGTCCTCGCCGCGACCGTTGCGGGCGTCGCCGCCTGCAACTCGGGTTCCACGCCGAGCCCGAGCGTCGCCCCGTCCCCGTCCCCGGCGGCGTCGGCTTCGCCGAACGCGAGCAGCAGCCCGTCCGCCGCGCCGAGCGAGAGCACCAGCCCGTCCGCCTCGCCGTCGCCCTCCTGATCCAACGGGAAGGCCTCCGAGCAGGCAGGAGCGCCGGCCGCCGAGGTCCGGCGCTCCTTCGCACCTCGTCGCGGTCCTATCGCGCCCGCCGCGAGGGTCCCTCCGGCCCTGTCAGAACCCATGCGGCGGCCCCATCCTCCGCCCGGAGGTGACGCATCGTGTTCAACGTCGACATCGGGCAGACCGCGGAAGCCAATCGCTACTTCCGACAGGTGCTGGCCACCGGGCCGCACAGCCAGATCGTGGTCATGAGCATCCCGCCGGGAGGGAGCATCGGCGAGGAGGTCCACGAGGACGTCGACCAGGTCCTGGTCTTCGTCGACGGTGAGGGGATCGCGATCCTCGGCGACGAGGAGGGTGCCGTCACGGCCGGGCGCCTCGTCCACGTCCCCGCCGGGACGCGCCACGACTTCATCAACACGGGACGCACCGACCTTCGCCTGTACACGATCTACGCCCCGCCCCAGCACGCCCCCGGCACCATCCACCGGACCTGGGCGGAAGCGGAGGCCGACGAAGCCGACCGCCCGGTGCCGACCGCCTAGCGTCGCGCACGCCGGGCGACGACGGCAGCCGCTCGCGCCGGCGTCGCGCCGCGAGGGCCGGGCCGGTCAACGAGGGCGACCCTCGGCCCGAATCATGACCTCACGCGACGGCCGGAGGCTGAGGAGGACCCTCGGTTCGACCGGAGCGGGATCTGCCGGCAGGAACCGACGTTCGCGCAGGGACAGGACCAGCCCGACCAGCCCGATCATCCAGGCGAGGTGCTCTCCGAGGCAGCGCCGGGGGCCGATGCCGAACGGAGCGCAGGCACCGGCCGGGAGGGACCGGGCGGGCATCTCCTGCCAGCGATCGGGCCGGAACACATCGGGATCCGGGAAGCGCGCCGCATCCCGGTGGATCGCCGCCAGACCGAGCAGCACGACCGCGCCCCGCGGCACGGCGATGCCGGCCACCGAGCTTTCGCGGACCGCCTGTCGTCCGGTGCTGTAGACGGGCGGACAGAGTCGGAGCGTCTCGCGGCGGACGTCGCCGACGGATGTCAGATGTGGAAGATCGGCGATGGTCGGCTCGCGGTCGCCGTGCACCGGCGGGCCGCCGTCAGGGAGCGGCGCCCCGAGGGGCCCGGCTCCGGGCGAGCAGCGAAGATCCCCACCACCTGCCCACGACTCCAGGAGGCCCCGACATGACCGATCCGACGGCGACCGCGCAGATCGACGCCACGCTCGCGGCGCTGCCGCCCGACCAACGCGCCGCGCTCCAGACCCTCCGCGAGACGATCGCCGCCGCGGCCCCCGGGGGCGAGGAGGCGATCAGCTACGGCATGCCGGCGTTTCGGTACCACGGGCGGCCGCTCGTGTCCTATGCCGCCTTCAAGGCGCACTGCTCGTTCTTTCCGATGAGCGCGGGGCTGATCGAGGCGCATCGCGACGAGCTCGCAGGCTTCCACACGGCCAAAGGCACGCTCCGGTTCACGCCCGAGCATCCTCTCCCGAAGGGCCTCGTGGAGCGGCTGGTGCGCGAGCGCATGGCCCAGATCGACGCACGCTGAGCGACGGACGGCGGCAACCGGGCGGCGGTGACCGACACGCGATCCGAGGACCTCGGTCGCCTCGTACGCCGGCGGCGGGCGGCGCCGCGACTCCGGGGCCCAATGACACCGGCCCACATTCCGCCTGGCGGGATAATGAGCGACGACGGAGGTGCGCGATGGATCGAGGCGGTCGCAGGTGGTTTCCGCTCGTGGCCGCGGCGGCGGTCCTCGTCGTCGCGTTCGCCGTCATCTGGGCAGCGGCTCCCGACGATCTTCGTGGCCTGATCCTGGTGGTGGGCGGCGCGATCACCGCTGCGACGTATGCGGCCGTCTACGTCCTCCAGCGCCACATCCACTGGTGAATCGCCGGTCGGCAGGACGATGAGGCTGGCGCCCCCGGACGGACTCGGGCCTCCAGCAGCAACGCAGCGTGCTTGACTGGTACCTGGAGGTCGGTTGGGGCTGTCCTTCCCTCCTCGTTCGCGCAGCCCTGCGCTCCCGACCTGTCCGCGATCAGGATCGCGCCACCCGGTACAGGTGCCAGCAGTCGGGGACGCCCTTGAGCGCGTGCTCACCCTGGTCCTCGAAGGCCAGGCCCGATCCCGCGGTGAGGTCCTTCACCGTCGAGCTGACCCAGACCTCACCGGCCCCGGCGAGCGCGCCCACCCGGGCGCCGATGTGGACGCCGACCCCGGCGATCCCGTGCTCGGCACGCTCGATCTCGCCGGTGTGCAACCCGGCGCGGATCTCGACCCCCAGGGGCCTCGCGGCCTCGATGATCGCCTGGGCGCAGCGGACGGCTCGTGCCGGGCCGTCGAACGTGGCCAGCAGGCCGTCGCCGGTGGTGTGGACGTACTCCCCCCGGCAGCGGGCCACCAGGGCCTTGGCCATCCGGTCGTGCTCGTCGATGAGCTTGCGCCACTTGGCGTCACCCAGCACCGCCGCGGTGGCGGTGGAGTCGACGATGTCGGTGAACAGGACGGTCGCGAGGACCCGGTCGAAGGATTCCTGCTCCTCGCGGATGGACGCGATCAGGTCACCGACAGCGGTCAGGATCGCGGGGCCCCGTGCGTACCAGTGATGCCACGCGGCTCCGCCCTGCCAGGGCGGCTCGATCAGGCGTGAGCCCGGGATCCCGGCCTGGGCAACGCGCGCGTTGCGCGTGCTCTCACTCATTATCGGATCGGCCAGCCGCTCCTCCGAGTTGCCGACGACGAGCGTCGGCGCGTGGATCGAGGAGAGGACGTCCCGGACATCGACGGCGCCGAACGCCTCCGACTCGACGGCGAGCGCACCCGGCGAGACGCTTGCCCGGCACCACGGGGCGTACCAGTCTTCCTGCTCGCGCACGTCGTGCCAGAACTCACCGTAATACGCCGGCGTCCCCCACTCACGCCGGACGCGGGCGTTGGTCTCGGCCCAGTCCCGGCGGGATTCCTCGGAGTCGTACCAGGCGAGGAACGGGTCGACCAGAACCAGGCCGGCGGTCCGCTCCGGGTAGGTCGCGGCGAACATGACGCCGGTGGGAACGGTGTCGTTGGAGGTGAAGATCACCGCCCGCTCGGACCCTGCCGCGTCCATCACCGCGACCAGGTCGTCCACCTGGACCTCGAGCGGCGAAACGTCACCGGGCGAGAACCGGTCCGAGCACCCCCAGCCGCGACGATCCGTATGGATGACGCGCGCCCGCTCACCGAGCCCGCGCAGGAATCGCGCGAGGTACTGGCTCTCCCAGTTGAGGTCGACGTGGGACGTGTAGCCCTGCAGGTAGACGAGGTCCACCGGGCCCGCGCCGAAGACCTGGTAGGCGAGCGCCACGTCGCCGTTCCAGGCGTACCGCGTCTCGGGTCGTCGGGCCATCGCTTGATGATAGGCGGCTCACGGCCCCCGCACGTGCTGTGCCAGGAGTGCCCGGCGATCTCCCAGCCCGACACTGGCCAGGTGGACCTGGCGCCCCCGGACGGACTCGAACCCCCAGCAGCAACGCAACGTTCTCGACTGGTACCTCGAGGTGGGCTGAAGGCGCTCCCCTACCCTGCTCGCAGGATGATCTGGTCGGGGCGAGAGGACTTGAGGCCGAGGTAACAAGCGAGCCCGAGTCGCGACTGGCCACCGCCTGATCTCAGCTACTCCAGGGCACCGCGTATCAAGTCAACGGAGAGGTCGATCGATTGATCACCATCTCGCCCCGAACGGCTAAGTCGGAATGCCCTCGCGCAGCGGTTCGCCGAGCCCCACGATGCGGCCCTCAATCTGCCCCGCGTCCGAATACTCCTCGCGATGCGCGAGGCCAACCCCAGACAGTCCGAGTGCGGTTGCCGCAGCGTCGGTCACGAACAGGTAGGGGCGGAAGCCGATCCGGTCTCGAACGGTGTTCTTGAGCAATCGGTGCGCGACCGTCACGGCCGAGCCGAGCAGGTCGCTGCCTGACCCAACCCTCTGACGCACGGCGTAGCCCCGATGGAGCACCACCTTGAGGTCGAGGTGCGCGACGGCGGGGCAGGCCGTACAGAGGTGGTCGCTCGCGGGGAGGGCTCGCGTGCGGCTGTCGATGAACCCCCGGTACGTCGCCCCGAGCTTCTCGAGGACCCGGTCACCCTGGCCATCGAGACTCGCCGCCGGCGCGGCGGCGAAGACGGCGTCGCCCTCGAGCTTGACGAGCGCGAAATCGGGCTCCAGGCCCTCGATGACGGCGTCGAGGAGGGCCCCGAGCACGGAGTAGGCTGCCGGGATGCCCGCGCTGAAATCGATCCCGTGCTCCCGCTCGACGCCGACCATGAAGCCCGTGTAGCCGGAGATGTCGGCGAGCAGTAGGTACCGCTCGCCTGTCGGCGCATCGGCCGCTGCCGGCAGCCTGGATCGCTCTGCTCGCTCCACGTGCTCCCCCTATCCGTCCTCGCCAAGGCGGGCGGTCTCGCGGTCAAGCCATGGTACGCGAGTGACGAAGTGTGCGATTGCGACGCGGGGACCGGAGTCAGGCGTCCTGGCAAGTCGGCGTACCACTGCAATGGAAGGGTTTGGCGCGTGCGGCGGCGAACGATTCACCCCCAAGCGATGAGCGGCTCGGCCGGCGGAGGCCCTTCAGCTAGGTCGATGAGGCGACCATCCTGGCCGACTCGAAACGGGAACTCTCGGGTCATCATCGGGCCGCCGATCCGCTGACCGGTGGCTCGGACGTAGTAGGTGGCCCCGACCCGGCGGAGGTCGTATGCGAACGGGGTCGTCCATGACTCGCCCGGGCGGAGGTGCGTCGTGGTCTCGGCCTGCCGCCCCTCTCGGAACCGAGCGCCGCGCCAGCGGCTGAAGACGGCGAGCGAGGCCTGTCGAGGCGTCGGCCGCCCGCGAACCTGCCCGCCGACGGTCCAGGTCCTGTCCACCTTCCACGCTCAGCCACCTGTCGACGGGCGGGCTCCAGGGTGCAGCCACGGCGGGTGTTCGTGAACTCGATGAGCGACCTCTTCCACGAGCTCGTGCCGGATCCGTGCATCCGTCAGGCCTTCGATGTCATAGCGAGCTGCGCGCAGCACGAGTTCCAGATCCTCACGAAGCGTCCGCACCGAATGCGAGAGCTCAACCGCCTGCTCCGCTGGCCGGCGCTGTCTAGAGGTGATCGTGGTTGCCGAGTGGCATCATCGGGCGATGGATCCGCTGACGATCGCCACCTGGGCTCTCGAGCCCGTTTGCGTCAGACCTCGGTCATCCTCCACCAGCCTTCCACGGCACTGTCGGCCGAGGGACCGATGCGAGCAAGCGCCGGAGGTCGGAGCTCTCCGCTAGGCCGAGACGAGCCGGTAGGTGACCAGGAGCGTCCCCGCCGGCCGGATGATCGCCATGTAGGCAAGCAGGATGAGCCCGATCGCGAAGAGGCAGAGGATCAGCGCCAGCAGGAAGAGGGCACCGTCCCACTGCCCATCGCCCCAGCTCTGGCCCACGGGCTCGTAGCCCCGGGCCGCCAGCTCCTCGGCGTCGGTCGCATAGCGGGCGACGACGTCCTGCTGCTCGCGGCCTCGGTAGGTCCGCACGAGGAACGGTCCCCACTCCTTCGGGCCGCCCTGCGCGACGCCCGTGTCCCGCACACCTGGCCACACGTACAGGACGACGAAGAACACGACCGCCGCCGCCGCGAGGACCGCGAGCAGCCCGAGGTAGACGTTCACGCTCCTGACTCCATCAGCGAGATGTCGGCGGACCCTCGGAGGCTCCCATCCTCCAGGCGACCGCGCACGGGCCGGCCGGCACTACGTCCGTGGTCCACAAGGCGTCGCTCGCCAGACGATGTCCCCGGTCGGATGCGGTACCGCGACGACGGTCGAGCGTCCCACTTCGCTCGCCGGAACTCGCGACCCTGGGGCATGGGTGCGCCGTCCGAGCTGACGCTTGCGCCCGTTGGTGGCAAGGTCTCCGTCACCGGCTGGGCGGCGAGGTCGACCGGAGTACGTCGAGGCGCAGGGCGAGGACGAGCTCGCGGCCCTGACCTACCTGGCCCTCGCGCTCCAGGACCGTGGGAACGCCGAGAAGCGAGCCGAAGTCGGGTCCCAGAGCCGGGCGGCCTACCTGGGGGTGCCGAGGAGGAGTCCCTGCTGAGGACGGCAGAGGGCCGACGGGCGAAGAACTCGAGGCGGTGATCAGAAGGTTCCCCGACCACTGACCGGCCCCGCGTCTAGCGGTTGCTCGGCCAGCGACCGCCGCTGAGCACCCACGGGACGATGCAGATGACGAAGAACAGCGCGACCGCGCTCATCGCCGACTCCTCTCGTCGGGAGGCCTGCGGCCTCCCGACCCCATTGGTTGCGTCATCGTCCGACCACGTAGCGTCACCTTGCTCGACACAGGCCGTCAGTTCGCCCGTCCCGGCTTGACCGTCCCGAGATGGCGGTCCTCCTCGACGATGTCGAGCTCCGTGTCCGGCCCCATGAGCGAGAGTGCGTACTCCGTCACCGCCTCCTGGTAGGCGAGCACGTCGGGGTCGGG
>JAPVSP010000010.1:0-5350 GCA_047519685.1 Chloroflexota bacterium | reverse complement strand
TCGGCTCGCGTCGACCCCGGGCCTCGACGGGCCCGTCCGGCCGCCCGCCGTGAGCGCCTCGGCCAGGGCGTCGGCCACCCGCCGTTCCGCGTCGTCGGGCGGCCCGCCGGTGTCGATGACGCGGGTCGCGGCCGGCGCGAGCCGGGCCACGAGGTCGCCCTGCGCGGCGACCCGCTGCTCGAGATCGGCGGCCGGCAGACCCCGGCCGAGCAGGCGCTCACGCTGCGCGCGCGGGTCGCACACGACGAGCCAGACCTCGTCGCAGTCGCGCGCGTAGCCGCCCTCGACCAGGCGGATCGCCTCGACGACGACGACCGCGACCCCGGTCGCCTCCGCCGCCTCGACCGCGGCGAGGATCCGCGGCCGGACCGCCGGGTGCACGATCGCCTCGAGCCGGCGGAGCTCCGCCGCGTCGCCGAAGACCCGCCGGCCGAGGGCCGGCCGATCGAGCCGGCCGTCCGGCGCCAGGACGCCCGAGCCGAACGCCTCGACGACCGCCGCGAGCGCGGGCTGGCCGGGCTCCACGACCTCGCGCGCGAGTCGGTCCGCATCCACGACGGCGGCGCCGCGGTCGGCGAGCCAGCCGGCGACGGTCGACTTGCCACAGCCGATCGGTCCGGTCAGCCCGATCCGCAGCGCCCGCCGCCGACCGGGCCCTCGCCCACCGAGGCGGCCGCGCTCCGTCATGGCGCTCGCTCCTCCAGCTCGAGCCAGGCTTCCTCGGCGCCGGCGAGCGCCCGCTCGACGTCCGCCAGCTCGCTCGTGACGCGGCGCAGCTCCACGAAGTTCGCCTGGACCGCGGGGTCGCCGAGGGCCAGCTCGAGGTGGTTCTTGCGGAGGCCGAGGCGGGTGAGCTCGGCCTCGACCGCCGCCGCCTGGCGCCGGTACGCGTCCTTCGAGAGCCTCGGCCTCCGCTCTCGCGGCGGGACGGCGACGGCCGTCGTGCTCGCGCGGCCGGTCGCGGCCGCAGTGGCGGCGGCGCCGCCGGCGGCGGCCTCGGGGCTCGGCCGTCCGGCAGCCCCGGGTCGCCCGACCCTCGCCGTCCCCCCACCGGCCGTCCTCCCGGTGATCGGCGACGGACCCGGGCGCGGTCGGCGACCCTGGACCTCGGCCGCCCCGGCGACCGTCCAGCCCTCGGCCACGGCCGACCGCCACTCCCGGTAGCCGCCATCGAAGGGGACCGCCAGGCCGGCGTCGACGATCCACAGCCGGTCGCAGACGGTCTCGAGGAGCCGGCGGTCGTGGCTGACCACCAGGATCGTCGCCGGCGACTCGACCAGGAACGCCTCGATGGCCTCGCGGGCCGGGATGTCGAGATGGTTCGTCGGCTCGTCGAGCAGCAGCAGGTTCGAGGGCAGGATCCCGAGCAGCGCGAGCTCGAGGCGGGAGCGCTCCCCGCCGGACAGCGTCCGGACCTCCTTGAAGACGTCGTCGCCCCGGAACAGGAATCGGGCGAGGTAGCCGCGCGCCTCCCCGGCGGTGACGGGCAGCGCGTCGAGCAGGGCGTCGAGGACGGTCGCCCCCGGGAACGCCGCGCCACGGAGCTGCGCGAGGTAGCCGAGCTGCACCGCATGCCCGAACGCCAGGATCCCGTCGAGCGCCGGGAGCTCCCCGGCGATCGTGCGCAGGAGCGTCGTCTTGCCCGCTCCGTTCGGCCCCACGATGCCGATCCGCTCGCCCCGTCGGGCCGCGAGGAAGGGGGCCCGGGCGACGATCCGCGGCTCGAGCAGCGGCGCCGTCGGGGCCGGGTCGCCCACCTCCGACTCGTCCGGGGCACGGACGGTCCGTCCGGGAAGGTAGCCCACCGCGAGGCCCTCGAGCCGCAGCACCAGCTCGCCGGAGCGGGCGGGACCGCCGCCCGCGAGGGCGGCCGGCGACAGGGCCAGCCGCCGACCCTTCCGGGGTGCCTCGCGGGCCTCGCCCTGCAGTCGCTCGAGCCGAGCCTCGTGCTCGTGCATCTTGGAGTACTTGCGGTGGCTGCGATAGCGCTGGACGAGCTCCTGCTCCCTGGAGATCGCCTCGGCCTGGCTCTCGGCCTGCCTCGCGGCGAACGCGTCCCGCTCCTCCCGCTGACGGTGGTAGGCCGAGTAGTCGCCGCGGAACGTCGCCAGGCGTCGATCCCGCAGCTCCCAGACGCGGCGGACGGTCGCGTCGAGGAAGGCGCGGTCGTGGGATGCGACGACGAGCGAGCCGGGCCGGCGCCGGAGGTGCTCCTCGAGCCACTCGAGCGCGCCGAGGTCGAGGTGGTTCGTCGGCTCGTCGAGGAGGAGCAGATCGGGGTCGGCCACGACGAGCCGGGCGAGCGTCGCCCGGGTCTGCTGGCCGCCCGAGAGGGCGACCGGCGGTCGTCCCCACTCGGAGCGGTCGAAGCCCAGGCCGGAGAGCGCCTCCTCGACCCGCTGGTCGAGCGTGTACCCGCCGAGCGCCTCGAAGCGATGCTGGAGCTCGGCGTATCTCGGGTCTCCCGCACCGCCGGCCCGCTCGAGGTCGCGCAGCTCGACCTCCATGGCCTCGAGGTGCGCGGCGCCCCGGCGGACCGCCGTTCGCAGGTCCGGCGCCGCCATGAACGCGTCGTCCAGGTGCGCCTCCTGGCTGAGCAGCCCGATCGACAGCCCGCGGCGACGCCTGACCACGCCGCGGTCGGGCTCATCCAGGCCGGCCGCCAGGCGGAGGAGGGTCGTCTTGCCCGCCCCGTTGGGACCGACGAGCCCGATCCGGTCGCCGAGCGCGACGGCCGCCGTCACCGAGTCGAGGATGACGAAGTCGCCGACCTCGCGAGCGACGCCCTCCAGCCTGACGAGCGACATCAGCTCGCCTCGCCGCCGAGTCGGCCGTCCACGGCGAGGGTCGGGTCGACGGTCGGGCCGACGGTCGTCCCGGCACCGGCCGAGGCCCGGGCCGCCGCCCGGCGGGTCTCGGCGGCCCGCCGCGTCCGCTCGGTCCGTCCACGAGCCGCCGCCCGTGCGCGCTCCGAGGCCGTCAGGCCGAGGGTCCCTTCCCGGGCGGCCTCGGTCCAGCGCGGTCCATGCCCGCCGGCCCCGGCCGCGAGGCGGCTCCCGGCAGCCGGGGTCATCCCGGCCAGGATCCGCTCCGCGCCCTTCCGCTGGCCGGCCGGCAGCCGCTGGCACCACGTGCAGAGATGCGTCGAGCGGGCGCCGATGACGATCCGGCGGATCGGACGCCCGCAGCGCGGACAGCGCTCCCCCGTCCGCTGGTAGACGAGGAGCCGCTCCTGCATCGAGCCGTCGCCCTCCGGGGCCGTGTAGTCGTCGATCGAGCTGCCCCGGCGCTCGACCGCCTCGGCGAGGATCCGCCGAAGCTCACGGAACAGCCGAGCCTCGTCCGCCGGCCGGACCGACGCGGCGGTCCGCAGCGGGTGGAGGCGCGCCGCCCAGAGCGCCTCGTCCGCGTAGATGTTCCCGACGCCGGCCAGGAACGACTGGTCGGTCAGGAGCGGCTTGAGGCGGCCGCGCCGCGCTCGCAGCCGGCGCCGGAAGTCCCGGAGGGTGAAGGCCTCGTCGAGCGGCTCCGGGCCGAGCGCCGCGAAGACGGCCGCGCCGCCCGCCTCCACCACGGGCTCGCCCGTCTCGGGATGCCGCGGATAGAGCCCGACCCGCCCGAACTTGCGGACGTCGCGGAAACGCACCTCCCGTCCGTCCTCGAGCTCGAGGGCGAGCCGCACGTGGTCGTCCCCGGGCGCATCGCCCGGCACGACGAACAGCTGGCCGGTCATCTTCAGGTGGATCGTCAGGATCGCCTCGCCGGACAGCTCGAGGACGAGGAGCTTCGCGCGCCGCGCCACCGCCTCGATCCGCCGGCCGGCGACTCCCGCCTCGAAGGCCTCGGGCGACAGGGGCGCGCGGAGCGTCCGGGGCCACGCGACCCGGGCGGCGACGATCGTGGCGCCGACCACGAGGCGGCGCAGGTCGCGTGCGACCGTCTCGACCTCGGGTAGCTCAGGCATCGGGGTCCGGTGTCGGCCTCAGCCGGCGATCGCCGCTGGAGCCTCGCCCGCCTCTGCCAGCGCCGCGTCCTCGCGGGTCAGGGGCGACATCCCCTCCCAGTCGTCGCCGACCTTCACGTCGACCGTCAGCGGGACGTCGAGCGGGAGCGCGCCCTCCATCGTCGCCCGGACGACCTCGGCCAGCCGCCCGACCTCGCCCCGCGGCACCTCGAAGAGCAGCTCGTCGTGGACCTGGAGCAGCAGCCGGGCGTGCAGGCGCTCGTCGCGCAGGCGGTCGGCGACCCGGATCATCGCGATCTTGATGATGTCGGCGGCCGTGCCCTGGATCGGCATGTTGATGGCCATCCGCTCGCCCGCCCCGCGGAGGCTCGGGTTCCGGGCCTGCAGCTCGGGGATCGACCGCCGGCGCCCGAGCAGCGTCGTGACGTAGCCCTGCGTCCGGGCCAGCTCCTTGATGTGGAGCATGTAGTAGCTGATGCCGGAGTACGTCGCGAAGTAGTTGTTGATGAACTCCTGCGCCTCGCCCCGGGAGATCCCGGCGCGCGTGGACAAGCCGAAGTCGCTCATCCCGTAGGCGATCCCGAAGTTGACCATCTTGGCCATCGACCGCTCGTCGTGGCTGACGTCCTCGGGCGGCTTGTGGAGCACCCGGGCCGCGGTCTCGCGATGGATGTCGGCTCCCCGGGCGAAGGCGTCGCGGAGGTGCTCGTCGCCCGAGACGTGGGCGAGGATCCGCAGCTCGATCTGGCTGTAGTCCGCGGCCAGGAGAGTGACGTCCGGCCCGCCGGCCACGAAGGCGCGCCGGATGCGGCGACCCAGCGAGGTGCGGATCGGGATGTTCTGGAGGTTCGGGTCGGACGAGCTGAGCCGACCGGTGGCCGCCACGGCCTGGTGGAACGTGGTGTGCAGCCGGCCGTCGGCGGCGATGAGGTGGGGCAGCGCCTCGACGTACGTCGAGCGCAGCTTCGTGTAGACGCGCCACTCGAGGAGCTTGTCGATCATGGGGTGGGCCGCGCGGAGCTCCTCGAGCACGGAGGCGTCGGTCGAGTAGCCGGTCTTGGTCTTCTTGCCCCTGGGCAGGTCGAGCTCGAAGAAGAGGACCTGCTCGAGCTGCTTCGGGCTGCCGAGGTTGAACTCGTGGCCGACGTCGGCATGGATCTCGCCCTCCAGGCGCGAGATCTCGGCGGCGAACTCGCGGTCGAGCGCGGCGAGCGCCTCGAGGTCGAGGGCGACCCCGACCGCCTCCATCCCGGCGAGGACAGGGATGAGCGGCAGCTCGATCTCGGCGAACAGCCGGTCGAGGCCCTCGGCGACCAGCGCATCGGCGAGGGGCGGCCGGACCGCGAGTGCGGCCAGGGCCTCGAGCCCCGCCCGGGCCCCCGGGAC
>JAPVSP010000009.1:0-4335 GCA_047519685.1 Chloroflexota bacterium | reverse complement strand
GGCCGGCCGGCGACGCCCACGGGGATCGGCCGCTGCGCATCGCCCACGTGAATGACGTCGCGTTCGTCGCCGGCACGCTCGTCGACGCGCTGCGGGCGCAGGGCGCCGATGCGGTCCTCATCGACCTCCCCCGTCTCGGCGCACGAGGGGGTCGACGCCTTCGAGCGATGACGTCGCCTCTCCGGCAGGCCGCATGGCTCGCGACGGCGCCCCGGCTGCGCCTCGGCGGCTTCGACCTGATCCATGTCCACTACGCCTGGCGCGCACTCATCGCGCTCCCCGCCGGTCGTCCCTTCGTCGTCCATTGCCACGGCACCGACGTCCGCGACCTCCCGCCAGGCTCCCTTCGCGCGAGCCTGGACCGCCTGGTGCTCCGTCGAGCCGCCGCGGTCTACTACGCGACCCCGGACCTCGGGTCGCTCGTGCGCGCGTGGCGACCGGACGCCGCCTTCCTGCCGTCGCCGATCGACGACTCGCGATTCGCGCCGCGAGGTGAGCCGGATCTAGACGTCCTGGTCGCCGTCCGGGCCGAGCCGGGGAAGGGGGTCGACACGATCGCCGACCTCCTGCGGAGCATCCTGGCCGTTCGTCCGCGAACGACGGTGACGATCGTCGCCCACGGCGCGGCCAGCGACCGGCTCCTCCGCGCGGCAGGGTCCTCGGCTCGCGTGATCGCCCCGGTGCCTCGTTCGGCGATGCCCGACCTGCTGAGACGGCACCGGCTCGCGCTGGGCCAGACGAGCGTCGGGGCCATCGGCAACACCGAGCTCGAGGCGATGGCCTCGGGCCTCCCCGTCGTGGCGCCGTTTCGGTACGCCGACGCGTACGACGTCCCACCGCCCACGGTGTGGACCGCGGCGACGCGGTCGACAGCCGAGCGAGCCGTCGCGATCCTGGAGGACGAGGCCCTCCGCCGGGGGCTCGGTGCGGCCGGGCGGGCATGGGTGCGGGAGCACCACGCGGCCGAGCGCGTCGCCGCCCGGCTTCTCGACGACTACCGCCGACTCCTCGGTCCCGCCGGCGATCCGGCACCCGGCTGAGGGTCGTCGCTCGCCGAGCCGGGTGCGCCGCCCCAGCCGCGCGGGATCGGGTGTGCCCGGCCCGCCGAGGCGACGAGCGCCCGCCGGCTACCCGAGACCGCCCAGCCGACGCACCGCGCCGGACAGCCGCCCGACCTCGTCACGACCGGGGATCAGGAACGACCGGATCGGGGCTCCGGCCGCCCGGCTCGCGGCGACGACCATCAGCGCGGCATACAGCGAGTACGAGATCAGCGAGGCGAACGCCGCCCCGGTGATCCCCCAGGTCGGGATCGTCACCAGGTTCACGGCCACGTTCACTCCCAGCGAGACCACCGAGGCGACGGCGACCGGCGCCAGCACGTCGATGCCGGACAGGTAGCTCGTGAGGACCTTGGCGACGCTGAGCGACGCGATCCCGGGCAGCAGGATGAAGAGCGCCGGGATCCCGTCGAGGAACGGGGGGAGGAGCAGCAGGATGGCCAGGTAGGCGACCGGCGCGAGCGCGACGGCGGCGGCCACGGTGGCGACGATCGTGAGTCGACTCATCGCCGGTGCGAGCCGATCGGCCTCGGCCCGCTCCGACGACGCCATCCGCGGGAAGAGCACCGTGCTCACCGAGTCCGGGACGTTGAAGACGAGCTCGGCCAGGCTCGTTGCCACGCTGTAGATGCCGATCTGGGAGGCCGAGCCAACGAGCCAGCCGAGCAGGAACACATCGGCGCGATAGCCGAAGAAGTTGCCGACGCTCGCCGGGTAGAGCCTCAGCCCGTAGCCGAGGAGCCCGCGAGCCGAGACCGGGCTGCCGACATCCGTCGCGCGCCGCACGACGCGATGGAGCAGGACGAGGACCGCCACGGTCCCGGCGGCGAGCATCGCCAGGTAGGCCACGATCCCGCCGGCGACGCCGGCCGCCAGCACGCCGACGATGAGCACCACCAGGGCGACGGCGAGCAGGGACTGGGCGGCGAGGATCAGGTTGTAGGCCCGGAACGCATGGCGACCGTAGAGGACGGAGCCGGCCAGGGTCGCCACGAGCCGGAGGGGCAGCGCCAGCAGGGCGATCCGCAGGAGATCCCCGGGGGCCGCCCGCAGGACGTCCCCCTCGAAGGCCGGCAGGGTGGCGAGGGCCAGCCCGACCAGGCCGGCCGAGACGAGCAGGCTCAGGCTGAACGTGAGCCGTTCGAGGTCCCGCAGGCGTCCGCCGCGCCCCGCGAAGAAGACCATCGCCGACGGCAACCCCAGCTGGCCGACGGTGAAGAGGGTCGTCGGGACCAGGATCACGAGGGCATAGACCCCCCGGCCGTCCGGCCCGAGCAGCTTCGCGAGGAGGAACGAGACCGCGACCGTCGAAGCGAGCTGGGCGAGCCGCGTCCCGAACACTCCGGCGACGCGGCCGGAGAAGGCGCCGGGCGCTGCCTGACCAGGACCTGACGATCCGTCCCGAGTCGACGGGTCCGTGGATCCAGCGGTCAGACGGGCACCTCCGGCGGGATGAGCGGAGAGGAGACGGGCAACCGGGAGTATAGGCTGGGGTATCATCCCGCCGGCCCCTGCCGCATCGGAGAGCACCGCGTCACGTGGTCCCCTCGCGCCCGTCCCTCCATCGGCCAGCCGGCCCGCTGTCGTGCTCCTGACGGGCGAGCCCCCCCGGCGTCCGATCGAGCGTCGGGGGGCCGGCGGCCGCCTCCGTGCCGCCCTCGAGTCGCTGCGCGGCGACCCCCTCACGTGGATCCTGGGCTACGTCGTCCTGACGCTGCCTGCGGAGATCAGCGCCCGCTGGATCCCGGGCCCGTTCTTCGACCTCGCGCGGATCGGGATGCTCGTCGGCCTGGGCGCCCTCGGGCTCCGCGTGATCCGAGGTCGCCCACTCCGGTCGCCGCCGCTGGCACTGTCGGCGGGGGCGCTGGCGATCGTCGGGGTCGAGGCCGGGAGCTGGCTCCTCACCCGCTGGCCGAACGCGCCGCGGCAGGTGCTGGAGCTCGCCTTCTTCGCCGCCTTCGGCTTCCTCGTCCTGCAGGTCATCACCGACCGGCGGCGGTTGTTCCTCGTGGCGGCCTGCCTCATGGCGAGTGGCCTGATCGAGGCGCTCGTCATCCTCGCCCAGCAGGTCGGTGACTTCTACCTGCTCGAGGTCCGCGCCATGGGCGGGCGACGGAACGGGACCTACGTCGACCCGAACATCGCCACCCGGGTGCTGCTGCTGACGCTCATCGGCGCCCTGGCGGCCGTGCGACGGGCGGTCGGTGGCCGCCTGCTGCCCGTCCTCCTCATCTGCTGTGCGGTGACCGCGGCGCTCGTCCTGACCTTCTCGCGCAGCGGATGGCTGCTCCTCGCCTTCGTCGCGATCGCCTCGCTCGTATCGAGCCTCCGGGATCGTCGGGCGCTCCTGCCGGTCGTCGTCATCGCGCTCACCTTCACGGCCGGGGTCCTGCTCGTCCCGAACGCGCTCCAGCGGGCCACCGACGTGCCCCCGGGGGACGGGAGCGTCGTCGGGTCCGGTGCGGTCGCGACGCTGGCCTTCGTCTCATCCGATGCCGCCGGTCGGCCTGCGTCCCCCTCCCCGACAGGCGACAGCTCCGGCCTCCGCGATCCGCACACGCCGCTCGACCCGCTGCTGGATGCCCTTCCGATCGACGAGATCCGGCGATACCTCGCGCGCGCCGGCGTCGCGATGTTCCTCGACCACCCGCTCGCCGGGGTGGGCGTCGGTGGCTTCCAGCCGATGCTCCTCGGGCCGTATCGTGAGTTCATCGCCCCGGACTATCGAAGTGCGCCGACCAGCCTCGCCCACACCGACATCATCCGGATCGCGGCCGAGGAGGGGCTCATCGGGCTCGCTGCCATCTCGCTGTTCTTCGCCGGCATCGCGCTCGCGTTCCGACGGGCCCTCCAGGGAGCCGGCCCGATCGAGCGGATCGCGCTCCTGGCGATCGGATCGGGCCTGATCGTGATCACCCTGGCGGCCCAGACGGAGGGCCGCTTCTACAACGAGCCGTACCTCTGGCTCCTCGTCGGGGCGCTCGCCGCCCTGGCCTCGCGACCGGCAGGATGGTCCCCCGGCTCGTCGCCGGGTGTCGCGGCCGAGGGGTCGCCGGCCGGTCGGGCCTGACCGCCCCGCCGAGACGAGCGTGGCCCTGGGGTATCATCGCCGCGGCCGCAGCCCCTCGGAGACGCACAGCCCCGGATGCCTGACTCGATGCAACGCGCGCTCGGCGTGCTGGCTGCGCTGATCACGCTGCCGCTCGTCGCGGTCCTCGCGATCGCCGTCCGGACGGACAGCCGGGGCCCGGCGATCTATCGGGCTCGGCGCGTC
>JAPVSP010000008.1:0-6726 GCA_047519685.1 Chloroflexota bacterium | reverse complement strand
CGGTCGCGCATGGCTACCACGGGCTCGATCTGCTGCGCCGCTTCCTGGAGCTCGGGTCGGATGAGGTGACGATCACGGCCCGCCGCTTCACCTCGCCGATCGTCGCCGGCCCCGACCGGGCCGGACCGCCCGAGGGACAGCGCATCGTCCCGTCGGAGCAGGTGCTGGCCTGGCTCGAGGCGGACGGGAAGCTGGGCGTCCTCGACTTCACCGACGACCAGTACTTCTCGTGGATCCGATCAGCCCGGCTCCTGGTGCGCGGCGAGCGCGGCGAGATCCACGACGCGACCGTCCGCTACCTCGTCGACGCCTGGACGCCGGTCACGGTCGAGCTCACCCGGCGGGAGGCCGGACGCGGGGGCAACCTCGAAGGCCTGCACCTCCAGGCGATCACGGCCGGCGCCGAGATCCTCTACACCAACCCCTTCGTCCCCGCCCGCCTGTCCGACGAGGAGCTTGCGGTGGCGACCTGCCTCGCGCGGATGGTCGAGTACCTCGACGGGGGCCCCGACCTCTGCAGCCTGGCCGACGCAGCCCAGGACCAGTACCTCGCCCTGCTGGTCGACGAAGCCGCCGCGACAGGCGTCGCGGTCCGCTCGGCGCCGGCCGGCTGGGCGACGATCGATGGCCGGAGGCTCTGACCGGCGGCGGACCCGTACTTGCGCACTCCCTGTGCGCAGCGGCTCACGCAGGCTAGGCGCCCGCGCCGCGGCTCCGCCGGAGGACCGCCAGCCGTTGCTCGAGCTCCTCCGCGTCGATCTCGCCCCGGGCGAATCGGGAGCGCAGGATCTCCTCGGGATCGTCGGCTCGGGGTGGCGGCGGGATCCCCCGGTCGCCGGCCCTCGGCCCAGCCAGGGCGCGGACGACGGCCCAGACGATGACCCCCGCCGCGACGAGCCACAGGGCCATGCCGAGGAGCATGACGAGCCAGCCGCCCCATCCTCCGCCGAAACCCCATTCCCATCCCATCATCGCCTCACCTGCCTGGCTCCTGGCACCCGGATCCAGCCCGCTCGCGCGGCCGATCGTCCTCCCGATGACCGGCGGACGCAAGGGCCCCGTCCGCGGCGGCCGATGGACGGCCCTAGCCCCGGCTCGGTCGCGGGGCCGTCGCCGACCTGGCCGACGTGAACGCGCCGACCTCCCGCTCGGCGGTCGGCGCGCCGCTGCTCGCGAAACGCTGCCCGAGGATGCGCAGCCGGCGTCGGTGGGCGGCGCTGGCGATCAGGAGATCCCGATGCCGTCGAGGGATCTCGTCGCGCCGACGTCGAGCCCATTCGACGTGATCCGGCACGCGCAGCCAGCCGAGCAGGCGGGCGGCCTCGAGCGCGTTCTCGACACCGAGGGACGCATACGCGCCCGACAGGTGTGACTTCACGGTCTGCGGCGCGACGCCGAGGCGGATCGCCGCCTCCTTGCGGCTGCCCGTCGACAGATAGGCGATCAACGTCTGGCGCTGGCGCGGCGTCACGAGCCTGCTCCGGAGGGGTTGCTGGAGCGGCCATGGTACTCCGGGCGGGTGAGCGGCGATCCCTCGTGATCCGCTGGTCGGCCCGCATCCCGATCCGTTGCGGCCCCGAGTCCGGGTCGCGTGACGCCGCGCCCATCGGACGCCCGGGCCGGTCGACGAAGTGCCGTTCGGCACTTCACGCCGGACGACGACTCCCCAACGCTGCCTCGATCCGTCCGCAGCGCCCGGCGTCGGATCCCGGTCGCTCCACGCGCCGCGGCGGGGGACCCGCGTGCGCGGCGGAAGACGCATTTCCTGGTCGCGAGGAGTCGCTCGGGGATGAGTCTCAGGAGCATCCGGGAGCTGCTGGGCATGGCCCTGCGCGCTGCCGAGATCCTGTGGCTCGGCCTGATGTCGACCTCGCTGGCGGTCTTCGGCTACGACATGGCCGTCGACCCGGCCTGTCGGAGCGCCGTCTGCGACTACGGCCTCGCCTTCCCCCTCCTCATCGGGTTCATGCCGCTGTACGCGCTCGTCCGGGCCATCGTGTGGCTCGCCCGCTGGGTGAGCCACTAGGCGGCTGCCCACCGACCGTCCTGGCCCGCTCGATCCCTGCCGGCGAGTGAACGGGATCGAGCCGGGTCCGGTGGCGCCGTCACGAGGCGACGGCTGGCCCCACTCCCAGGAGATCGGCGATGTGGTCGGCGACGATCGCGGCATCGTCCCCGACGCCGTACAGCACGTCCGAGCCGTACTTGCGCTGGAACTTGAGGCCGACGAACGCCAGCCCGGGGTCGGCCGTGATCCCGTCCCGGTGCACCGGAACGCCGGTCGCATCCAGGATCGGGCGACGGATCCACCCGAGATCCGGCCGGAACCCGGTCGCCCAGATCACCGTCGAGATGCCCGCCGCAGCCAGGTCGAGCGTCCCCCGGAGCGGGACATCGAAGCCCTCGTGGCCGATGTGCTCGTCCCAGTTCGTCGGATCGGCCGGGTCGGCCGGCGGGGCGTCGAGGCCCTCCGCTTCGATCAGCCTGTCGATCTGCTCGCAGACGATCTCGGCGCTGCGGTCGACCTTCCTGAGCTGGTCGTGCAGGTCCGGCGCGATCGCCAGGGTCTCGCCGTCGATGCCCTCGAGGCGGCCCAGCAGCCGGATCCCGTCGCGACTGAAGCGATGGAGGTTGAGCGTGTGGCCGCCGCGCGTCCCCGAGCAGGCCGCGTTGGGGGCGAACCGCCCTCGCGGGTCCGGCCAGACGTCCTCGGTGAGTTCGAGGCGGCCGGCCAGGATCGTCCACAGCATCGTGTCCCGACCGCGGTACCGGCGGGGCAGGCGTCCCGCGCTGCCGACCGACAGGTAGACGACGCGGCCGGCGTCATGGAGGTCCTCCGCGATCCGGCAACCGGACTGGGCGCTGCCGACGACCAGGACCGCGCCGGGCGGGAGCGACTCGGCGCGACGATACTCGGTCACCCCGAGCTGCTGGATGCGCGCTGGCAGCCGGGTCGCGAACGCCGGGCGGTTGACCCGGCCGTGGAACCCGGCCGCGACGACGACCGCCCGGGCGCGGATCGGCCCGTCCGTCGTCTCAAGGACGTAGCCATCCTCGCCCGCCGACCGGTCGAGCGACTCGACGCTGACACCCCCACGCACCGGAGCGCCGAAGCCGGCCGCGTACCCCTGGAGCATCGACACGATCTCGTCCCGCGGCAGGAACACCTCCGGCTCGGCCGGCCGGTAGGACAGCCCGGGCAGGCGAGTCATGGCGTTCGGGGTGACGAGCGTGAACGAGTCCCAGCGGCGGCTCCGCCACGACTCTCCGACGTGCCCGGCCTCGAGGACGACGTGCTCGATGCCTCGAACCGTCAGGTGGTAGCTCGTCGCGAGGCCCGCCTGTCCGGCGCCCACGACCACGACGTCATGCGAACGCAATCGATGCTCCCTTCCGAGGGATCCCATGGGCCGCCGGCGCGGCATGCCACCGGGCGGCGCCGGCGGCGGATGAGGGTAGCACCGTGGTCTCGTCGATTCCACTGGACCGCCGGGTCGCCGGCCGGGCTATCCTCCGGTGAGCGCCGGCCGGTACCGCCGACCGCCGCTCCGACGTCCCATCCACGCGGAGCCGCCCGTGTCCGGCCGGTCCCGCCGTCGCGAGGGTGCCCGGCCAGCCAGGTGAGCGGGCGCCATGAGAGAAGGTTCCCATGAGCGGATCCCAGACCACCCCGGCCCACCGGTCGGCCGCGGATCGTCGCCGCGGGCCCCTCTCCGACGAGGAGCTCGGCCGCATCGACGCCTACTGGCGGGCCGCCAACTACCTGTCGGTCGGCCAGATCTACCTGCTCGACGACCCGCTGCTCCGCGACCCGCTCCGGCCCGAGGACTGCAAGCCCCGCCTGCTCGGCCACTGGGGGACGACACCGGGTCTCAACCTGATCTACGCGCACATGAACCGGGTCATCAGGAACTGGGACCTGAACGCGATCTACATCATCGGCCCGGGCCACGGCGGCCCGGCGATCGTGGCGAACGCGTACCTCGAGGGGACGTACAGCGAGGTCTACCCGAGCATCACCAGGGACGCGGATGGGCTGCGCAAGCTGTTCCGGCAGTTCTCCTTCCCGGGCGGGATCCCCAGCCATGTCGCGCCCGAGACGCCGGGCTCGATCCACGAGGGGGGCGAGCTGGGCTACGCGCTCTCGCACGCCTATGGCGCGGCGTTCGACAACCCGGACCTCCTGGTCTGCTGCGTCGTCGGCGATGGTGAGGCGGAGACGGGCCCGTTGGCGACGAGCTGGCACTCGAACAAGTTCCTCTCCCCGGCCCGGGACGGCGCCGTGCTGCCGATCCTCCACCTCAACGGCTACAAGATCGCCAACCCGACGGTGCTCGCGCGGATCCCCGAGGAGGAGCTGCGCGCCCTCCTGGAGGGCTACGGCCACCATCCGCGCTTCGTGTCGGGTGACGACCCCGCCGACGTGCACCAGCAGATGGCCGCGGCGATGGATTCGGTCATCGAGGAGATCCACGGGATCCAGCGGGCGGCGCGCGAGCGAGGGGCGATCGAGCGACCCCGCTGGCCGATGATCGTCCTGCGAACGCCGAAGGGCTGGACCGGCCCGAAGGAGCTCGACGGCCAGCCGGTCGAGGGCACCTGGCGCGCGCACCAGGTGCCGATGGCGGAGGTCCGGTCCGACCCCGAGCACCGGGCCATCCTGGAGGCGTGGCTGCGGAGCTACCGGCCGGACGAGCTGTTCGACGAGGACGGCGCCCTCATCCCGGAGCTCGCCGAGCTGCCGCCACGGAGCTACCGCCGGATGAGCGCCAACCCGCACGCGAACGGGGGGCTCCTCCTGCGCGACCTGGCGCTGCCCGATTTCCGCGACTACGCCGTCGACGTCCCCACGCCGGGCGCCACGTCGGCCGAGGCGACCCGGGTGATGGGCACGTTCCTGCGCGACGTCATCGACCGCAACCGCGACACGTTCCGGCTGTTCGGACCGGACGAGACGTCGTCGAACCGGCTCGGCGCGGTGTTCGAGGTGACGGACCGCCAGTTCGACGCCGAGATCCTGCCGACGGACGAGCACCAGGCGCCCGAGGGCCGGGTGATGGAGGTCCTCTCCGAGCACCAGTGCCAGGGCTGGCTGGAGGGCTACCTCCTGACCGGCCGGCACGGCCTGTTCGACTGCTACGAGGCCTTCATCCACATCGTCGACTCGATGTTCAACCAGCACGCGAAGTGGCTGAAGGTCACCCGCGACATCCCGTGGCGGCGGCCGATCGCGTCGCTGAACTACCTCCTGAGCTCGCTCGTCTGGCGACAGGACCACAACGGCTTCTCCCACCAGGACCCGGGCTTCATCGACCACGTCGTGAACAAGAAGTCCGACGTCATCCGGGTCTACCTGCCGCCCGACGCGAACACGCTCCTGTCGGTGACCGACCACTGCCTGCGCAGCCGCGACTACGTGAACGTCATCGTGGCCGGCAAGCAGCCCTCGCCCAACTGGCTGTCGATGGACCGGGCGATCCTCCACTGCACTCGCGGCATCGGGATCTGGGACTTCGCGAGCAACGACCAGGGCGGCGAGCCCGACGTCGTGATGGCCTGCTGCGGCGACGTCCCGACACTCGAGACCCTCGCGGCGGTCGACCTGATCCGCCAGCACCTGCCCGAGCTGAAGGTCCGGGTCATCAACGTCGTCGACCTCATGCGCCTCCAGCCCGCCTCGGAACACCCGCATGGGCTGTCGGATCCGGAGTTCGACTCGCTGTTCACGACCGACCGGCCGATCGTGTTCGCCTACCACGGCTACCCATGGCTCATCCACCGCCTGACCTACCGGCGGACGAACCACCGCAATCTCCACGTCCGGGGCTACAAGGAGGAGGGCACGACCACGACGCCGTTCGACATGGTCATGCTCAACGACCTCGACCGGTTCCACCTCGTCATGGATGTCATCGACCGCGTGCCGGGGCTCGGCCCGCGGGCCGGCCACGTCCGCCAGCTGATGGTCGATCGGCGCCTGGAGTGCCGGGCCTACACCCGGCTCGAGGGTGAGGACGCTCCGGAGATCCGGGGCTGGGCCTGGCCCTCCTAGGAGCAGAGCGACGCCATGCGTATCCTCGCCGTCAATGCGGGGTCGAGCAGCCTGAAGCTCCGGGTGCTGGACGCCGACGATGCCCTCGTCGCCTCCGCGGACCTGCCGGCGCCTCGTGGCCGGGCGAGCGACGAGGCGGTCGCCGAGGCTGTCCGAGGGTTCGGCGCGATGGACGCGGTCGGCCACCGGGTCGTCCACGGCGGCACGCTGTACTCGCGGCCTGTCCTGATCGACGCCGAGGTCGTGGAGCGGTTGCGCGCGCTGATCGACCTCGCTCCGCTCCACCAGCCGAAGTCGCTCGCCGCTCTCGAGGTGGTGTCGGGGATCCTGCCCGGCGTCCCCGCCGTGGCCTGCTTCGACACCGCGTTCCATGCCGAGATGCCGCCGGCCGCAGCGACCTACGCGCTCCCGCCCGAGTGGCGGAAACGCTGGGATCTCCGCCGGTTCGGGTTCCACGGCCTGTCGCACGCCTACGCCTCGGCGCGCGCCGCCGAGCTGCTCGGCCGCCCGCTCGGACCGCTCCGGATCGTCACCTGCCACCTTGGCGCCGGGGCGTCGCTCGCCGCGGTCCGCGACGGCCGCTCGGTGGACACCACGATGGGCTTCACGCCTCTCGAGGGCCTCGTGATGGCCACCCGCTCGGGAAGCGTCGACCCTGGGCTGGTCCTCTGGCT
>JAPVSP010000007.1:0-16511 GCA_047519685.1 Chloroflexota bacterium | reverse complement strand
TCGGCCGGCAGTGACGAGATGCCGTGGCGCTTCACCAGGAGGAAGTGGGCGATGAGGAGCAGCGTCCCGAGCGCCGGCAGGATGACGACGTGGGCCATGTACAGGCGCCCGAGGAGTGGCAGGTTCGCCTCGAAGTCGCCCGAGAACCAGAAGCCGATGGCCCCCAGGAGCTTGCCCGCCTCGACGTTGTGGCCGAGCGCCTCGTACCCCTCCTGGTCCCACTTCATGACGGTGCCGGTGAAGACCAGGCCCATCGTGATCGCCAGGAGCCCGAGGCCGAAGAGCCAGTTCACCTCGCGCGGGCGCTTGTACGAGCCGGTCACGAAGATCCGGCCGAGATGGAGCAGGACCGTCGCCATGACGATGTTCGAGGTCCAGAAGTGGACTCCGCGGACGATGTCGCCGGCCGGGGCGACGTTCATGATGTAGACGATGCTCTCGCGCGCCGCCTCGGGTGTCGGGTGGTAGAACTGGGCGAGCCAGACCCCGGTCACGGCCAGGATCAGGAAGCCGAAGAAGGTGATGCCGCCCAGGATGTAGCCGATGCCGTTGGCGTGCCTCGGGACCGGATAGGCGAGGCCGCTCAGGCCCAGGCGCTCGTCGATCGCGGCCCAGGCGCGTGCGAGCCTCCGATCGCGCGGAACGTCGCGCACGTCGGTGATCGTGCCCGCTGTCATCTCGATCTCCTGCAAGCGTCGGCGATCCGACCCGCTGGCATCTGGGGGACGCGATCTAGTCTCGCCGCAGCTTGCTGAGCGCCACATGAGAGCGGACTGGGAGTCCGCTGAGGAAGTCGCCCTTGGGGCGGACACACAGGGATCCCCCCACGGCGGAAACCGCCGATCGAGCTAGAGGGCCCACATCGAGCCCTCGGGCCGGGCTCGGAGAACGCCCGCGCAGCTCGCTCAGCTCATGCGGGTCAGCCCGCCGTCGTCTGTGTGGCGATCGAAGCAGCGTCGACCGACGGCCTGCCGGCCGGATGCACCAGCGCCACCACCGTGACCGCCACGAGCACCAGCACGAGGGCGCCCGCGGTCAGGGGAAGGCTTCGAGACGACGTGCGCTGCTCCGCCCGGAGCCGAAGGAGGACCTGCCGGACGCCGGCGTAGGCGGCGGACGCGGCGACGAAGATGAGGCCACGGGTGGGCGGCGCGACGCCGAGGACCAGCAGCAGGCTCACGGCACCGATGAGCAGACCCGACGCGGACTCCAGGAGCGCGGTCGGGACCCGACGGGCTCCGACCCGACGGTCGGAGGACCAGAGCCCCCACCGAGAGCTGGTGCTCCGGCCCGCACAGCAGCCGGTGAGGAAGCAGCCGACGCGCCCGATCGCGACCGCGAAGAACAGGCCCGGCGTGCTGGCGTCGAAGAAGACCCCGATCGGCAGGTCCAAGGCGTGCAGCGACGCGACCGCCGCGACGGGCGCGACGACGAGGAATCCGTCGACCGCCCATCCTCCTTTGATGATCGACTCATGCGGGTGCAGAGCCGCGTACCACAGCTTGGCCCCGAGGACACCCGAGGCGACTGCAAGCAGTGACACCACCAGCGATCGACCCACCGGCACGTCGGCTTTCGCCAGGATCGCGCTCTGCACGGCGAGGGCGACGAGGGCACCCAGGACGGCCAGGACCGGAAAGCTGCCAGGGAGTACCGCCGGGATCCTGGCCAGCGGAGCCAGCAGGGCCCATCGCGTCTTCACCGTGGTCTCGGGTCCCGTGGAGAGGGCCCAGCGGCGCCATGACCAGGCGGCGGGACGCACTGGGCGGCCGCCGATCGGTCTCGAGCGGGCCGCGGGCCCCTCGGCCCCGCCGGTCGAGACTCGGATCAGCTCGGCCCTGACGGTCCACTCGCCGGGCTGGAGCCCGTACACCCATGTGGTGATCGAGACCGCTCCGGTACCGGGCACGACGCCGTCGATCGTCTCTTCCTGCGCGAAGGCATCTCGTGGCCCGGGCTTCCCGTGGACCCCCGCGCGGCGCCCCGTGAATCGGACGGTCGCCGAGTAGGGTGGGCCGTCGTCCCCCGAGTCGAAGCAGCCGGTGGCGACGAGGGCCTCCGGCTCGGCGGCCGGGGAGGCCGTCGCCCGGTCGCTCGTGGACTTCCGGTCCGTACCGATCGGCCCGCTGTCGGGTCGTGGCGCGGCGCGCACGATCACCCTCGAGCCGGCCCTCCTGCCCCTTCCGCCCCTCGCGGCGGCCGCCGTCCTTCGTCCTGTCACAGGCAGCCCACCTGACTGGTCACGACGCTCCGCTGATGGAGGCCCGGAGCCGCCGATCGCCCGGATGGAGCTTCGCCTGAGTCGCGCCATTGACTCCGCAGGCGCTCGCTCAGGCCGACGCGCTCGAGGCTCTCGACCGTCCCTTCCGAGTTGAGTCGTCCCGCCTGAGAACGACCTGAGGCCAAGCTGGGCACTTCCTGAGCGAACCGACGAGGCTGAGGCCTCCGACGCCGACCGCATCGCCGCGATCCACGACGTGTGCAGTGCGCCGATGGATCCGGGTCCCGACTGAAGGGCGACCTCAGCCCAGGACGGCCCGCAATCCCCGCCTGCGGCGCACGAGGTCGGTCTTCTCGAGCAGTGCGTCGAGCCCGAGCACCTTGCCCGCAGAGGCATAGGCGAGGACCGCAGCCCCGACCATGTACACGAACTGCTGGTTCACGATGCCGTACTGGAAGTCCCAGGCGGCGATCCAGAACAGGAACATCATGAGGGCGCCGAGCGCTCCGGAGAGCCGGGTCGCGACACCAAGGATGAGGGCCGCCCCGATCGCCAGCTCGCCGAAGACGACGAGGAAGTTGGCGATCCCGAGCAGCGTCGGATCCCCGGCGAGGCCGGCCCAGAAGGCCTGGGTCGGGTTGTGGGACATCGGGTCGGTGTGGCCGACCATGTTCGGGATCGTCCCGCCGGTACCGAACTTCAGGAAGCCGAAGGCGGACCATGGCGTGTCCCCTCCACCGAAGTTCAGCCACTTCTCGAGCCCGGCGTAGAGGAAGCCGAAGCCGAGCACGATCCGAAGGATGACCAGCCCGCGCTCCCGGGCCTTGGCGATCGCGTCCACGACGCACCTCCGATGGATGCCGACGGCCGGCGTGCCGACCGGATGGACGCCAGACCGGATCGCGAGCGCCAGCCCGAGCCCAGGCTGGAAGGCGCGGCTGAAACAGACATGAGGCAGGCCTGAGAGGGGGTTCGCAGGCGAACCCGACGCTGCGCCGCCGGTTCGAGGAGGAGTGTCCGGCTCGCCCCCGGACGGTGGCGACGAGACCGAGCCGTGCTGGAGGGCGGCGACCATGTCCCTTCCGCCGTTCCAGGGGTCTCCAGGATCAGCTCGCCACGACCGAGAACCGGGATCCGTGGTCCGACATTCGGCCCGCCGACGGCCGGTCACGACCGACCGCCGGTTCACCCGGAGCCGGTCTCATCGCGGTCTCAGGTCGGGCTCATGGTCCGCTCATCGGTCGCCGTCAGGCTCAAGAGAGACAGAGGGCGAGCGATCGCTTCCAGCCCATCGGCGTCGCCCCGCCAGGAACGGCCCGAGCCGAGGAGGGCCCAGGCCCCGCGCGGATCGAGCGGATGCCTATACTCTAGGGGAGTATCCAAGGCAAGCACGAGCGCGGTCCGGACGACGGGCTGGTCCAACCGCCCCCCGTCACTCCTGAGACTGCCGAGGTAGCAAGCGCGATGACCAGCCAGACCACCATCAAGACACAGGATCGCCCGGCAGCCTGGGTCGATCAGGGTCCTCGCGGATGCGCGCCCCGGTAGCGCCTGTGGAGCGGCGCTCGTCGGATCGTGAATGCCTGGCGATGCCCGAGGTGTGAGGCCTTCTCCCGATGCGCGTGACCTTCCTGGGAGGTCCGACCCCACCCGCCACCCGGAGTCAGCCGTGAACCACCATGACATGGATCAGTCGCCCCACGGCTCGACGCATGCCGCCCATGACCGCCATGCCGGCCACTCGGTCGCGATGTTCCGCGACAAGTTCTGGCTGAGCTTCCTGCTGACGATCCCGGTCGTGGTCTGGAGCCGCGATCCCCAGACGTGGCTCGGCTACGCCGCGCCGACATTCCCGGGCTCTGACCTCATCCCGCCGGTCCTCGGCACGATCGTCTTCCTCTATGGCGGGCTGGTCTTCATCCGGGGCGCCCGCGGCGAGCTGGCCGACCGGCAGCCGGCGATGATGACCCTCATCTCGCTGGCGATCGTCGTCGCCTTCGTGACGAGCTGGGCCGGGACCCTCCGGCTGCTCGACATCGAGATCTGGTGGGAGCTGTCCTCGCTCATCGTCATCATGCTCCTCGGGCACTGGCTCGAGATGCGCTCGATCGCCCAGGCCCGCGGCGCCCTGACGGCTCTGGCCGAGCTCCTGCCCGACACCGCCGAACGGGTGACCGACGGCGGGACCGAGACGGTTCCCCTCGACGCGCTCGCGGTCGGCGACGTCGTGCTCGTCCGACCGGGCGCGCGGGTCCCGGCCGACGGGGTCGTCGCCGAGGGGTCGGCCGACGTCGACGAGTCGATGATCACCGGTGAGTCGCGGGCGGTCGCCAAGGAGCCCGGGGATCGAGTGGTGGCCGGGACCGTCACCGCGGGCGGCAGCCTGCGGGTCCGGGTGAGCGCGGTCGGAGAGGAGACGGCGCTCTCGGGGATCATGCGGATGGTCGCGGCGGCGCAGGCCTCGGCGTCGCGTGCCCAGGCCCTCGCCGATCGGGCCGCCGCGATCCTCTTCTACGTCGCGCTGGCGGCAGGCGCGATCACCTTCGCCTTCTGGTGGCTCGACGGCGACCGCGCCGGCGCACTGACCCGGATGGCGACGGTCCTCGTGATCGCCTGCCCGCATGCCCTGGGGCTCGCGATCCCGCTCGTCATCGCCATCAGCACCTCGCTCGGGGCGCGAAACGGGCTCCTCGTCAAGGACCGGATCGCCCTCGAGCGGGCGCGCGAGCTCGACGTCGTGATCTTCGACAAGACCGGCACCCTCACGAAGGGCCAGCCCGTCCTCGCGGCGGTCGCAGGGACCGACGGAACCGAGCTTCTCCGTCTCGCCGCCTCGGTCGAGGCCGACTCGGAGCATCCCCTCGCCCGGGCGCTCGTCACCGGGGCGCGGTCGCGTGGCATCGAGCCGGCCCCCGGGACCGAGTTCGAGGCGCTGGCCGGGCGCGGCGCCCGGGCGACCGTCGACGGCCGGCGGGTGGCGGTGGGCGGACCGCGACTGCTCGCCGAGTCAGGGCTCCAGCCGATGCCCGAGAGCGACGCCTGGGCACGGGAAGGCCGGACCGTCCTCCATGTCGTCGCAGACGGCCGAGTCGTCGGCGCGCTGGCGCTCGAGGACGAGATCCGACCCGAGTCGGCCGAGGCGATCGAGCGGCTTCACGCGATGGGCCTCAAGGTCGCCATGATCACCGGTGACGCCCAGGCGGTCGCCGACTCGGTGGCGCGGCGGCTCGCGATCGACGAGGTCGCGGCGCAGGTGCTGCCGGCCGACAAGGCCGATGCCGTCAGGCGCTTCCAGGCGGGCGGCCGCAAGGTCGCGATGGTCGGCGACGGGGTGAACGACGCCCCGGCCCTGGCGACCGCCGACATCGGCATCGCGATCGGCGCCGGGACCGACGTCGCGATCGAGTCGGCCGGCATCGTCCTCGTGCGGAGCGATCCGCGCGACGTCGTCGGTGCGATCCGGCTGTCGAAGGCCACCTACTCGAAGATGGTCCAGAACCTCGTCTGGGCGACCGGCTACAACCTCGTGGCGATCCCGGTCGCCGCCGGCGTGCTGGTTCCCTGGGGATTGGACCTGCCGATGGCGGTCGGCGCGATCGCGATGAGCGCCTCGACGGTCATCGTCGCCGCCAACGCCCAGCTCCTCCGGCGGCTGCGACTCCACCAGGAGCCGACGAGGGCCGCTCCACCTGTTCCCCGATGATCGGACCCGCGGGGGTCGGAAGTCGGGCCGTGACGACCGCTCGGTCCGTGGTCACGACTCTCGCCGCGGCGGCAGCGAGCGCGGCCACCGTCGTCGTCATCCTCGGGCTCAGTGTCGCGCTGTTCGTCGATCCGTTGTGGATCGAATCGCGGTGGCCGGCTTGGCGATCGCGATCGCGGTGACGCTCGTCGCACGACGGCTCGCCGCTCGGGCGAGGAACTGACGGAGGCTTCTCAGCTCGCTCTCACCGTCATCCGGGGATCCGGTCAGCGGCGGGCCTCGCGTCAGTGGCTGTGAAGCAGCGGGTCGGGCTCCTGCCCGTCGATCCAGCGTTCGGGCTCGTCGCGGAAGATCTCGGCGCAGGCAGCCTCACAGAAGTCGTAGGCGACGCCTCGATACGTGACGGCGACCGCTTCCTCGCGATCGATCGCCATCCCGCACACGGGGTCGACGACCTGGGTGTCGAGGACCTGAGCGTGGGCGTCCGACATGCCGCTCTCCTTTCGATGCAGGTGGAGCCCGACCGGAATCGATCGCGGCGTCCAAGGGTCCGAGTCCACCCGGTTCGACGAGTGCGGCTCAAGGCGGCCGAGGAACTCCTCCCGGCAGCCGCGGGAGCAGAAGAAGAACGTCTCGCCGTCGCGATCGGCCGTGACGGCTCGTTCGCGCTCGACCGACATCCCGCACACCGGGTCCGAGGCCATCCCGACGATGTCCCTGAACGCACCGTCCTCGAGCCACAGGACCCGGTCGGCGAAGTCGCGGATCCGCTGATCGTGGGACACGATCACGACGCTGCGCCCCTGGTCCTTCGCGATCCGTCGGAGCAGGTTCATGATCTCGTGGCCGATCTTCGAGTCCAGGTTGGCGGTCGGCTCGTCGGCCAGCACGAGCGTCGGGTCGTTGACGAGCGCTCGCGCGATCGCCACGCGCTGCTTCTCGCCGCCGGACAGCTTCTCCGGCAGGAAGCCGAGTCGCTCGCCGAGGCCAAGGTCGGTCAACAGCGCGGTCGCCCTGTCGCGGGCAGTCCCTCCCTTGAGGCCGGCGAGCTCGGCGACGATCGCGACGTTCTCGAGGACGGTGAGCGCCGAGAGCAGGTTGAAGTCCTGGAAGATGAACCCGAACTCGCGGAGCCGGATGTCGGGCAGACGCCGCTCGGAGAGGGCGCTGATCTCGGTCCCGCCGAGGTGGATCGAGCCAGCGGTGGGCTTCAGGAGCGCCCCCATCATCGAGAGCAACGTCGTCTTGCCCGAGCCCGACGGACCCATGATCAGGACGATCTCGCCCGGATCGACCGAGAAGCTGACGCCTCGGACAGCCTCGACCCCGGCCGCCCCGTCACCGAATCGCTTGGTGACGCCGCGGACGTCGAGCGTGGACCCGGTCATGTGACGGCTCCTCTCCGGAAGACGACCGCCGGGTCGAGGCTCGAGACCTGCCGGACCGGCAGGATCGCCGCGAGACCGGCGATGACGAGGGCGAACAGCCCGACCTTGACGAGCGACGCCCCGCCGATCGACAGCTCGAGACCGAGCCCGGCCTGCGGCACGACGAGGGTGAGCAGGCCCGTGAAGGCGAGACCGACCGCGAACCCGAGCGCGACGCTCAGGACCGCCTGGGCGAGCACGACGCGATAGAGCGCTGTGTTCCGGGCGCCGAGCGCCTTCAGGACCCCGTACTCGCGGCGTCGGGCGAGCGTCGCGACGTAGACGGTGAGCGCCACGACGGCGAGCCCGACGACGAAGCCGATGACGTTCATGATCGAGATGACGTCGGCGCTCATGTCCATCACGAGCCGCCGCTCCTGGGCAGCGAAGTCCGCGGCTGACTGGGCCGTCAGGTCGGGCACCTCGCGCTCGATCGCGCTCGCGACCGTCTCGGGCGACGCACCCGGGGCGACCTTCACGAGGACGTAGCTCACGACCGGGGCGCCACCGCGCATCGCCTGGAAGTCGTCGAACGACACGAAGGCGACCGAGTTCACGAGGCTCGCGGTTCCCGCCGACAGCCCGACGATTCGCGCCTCACCGCCGAGCACCGTCACCGTATCGCCGATGGAAACGCCAGCCTTCTTCGCGAACCCCCGGTCGACGATGATCTCGCCGCGCCCGACGTGATCGGCGCCGTCCACGACGTCCCACGGGCCACCCATCCGGGCGCCGCCGGGCAGACCGATGACGTACGCGACGGCGCGCTCGTCGCCCGCGACGATCGTGTCGGTCGAGTAGAGGATCGGGGTGGCCTCGGCGACCCCCGGCACGGCCCGGACCTCGTCGGTGACCGTGGCCGGCAGCCAGGAGGCGACCATGTGGAGGTTACGCACGCCGGCCTGGGAGACCCAGACATCTGCACCCGAGCGGTCGATGTACGTCGTGAGCTGGTTGGCGACCCCCGCATAGATCGCGTCGAGGGCGAGCGTCAGCGACAGAGCCAGTGCCACGCCTCCAACGGACGCGACGAGGCGGACGCGGTTCCGGGCCAGGTTGCGGCGGGCGAGAAGAAGGGTCGCGCTCATCCGCGGAAGACCTCGGCCGGCTCGAGGCGGGCGATCGAGCGGGCTGGGATGAGGGCGGCGAGGATCGCCATGAGCAGGCTGCTCGCCAGCACGACGCCGATCGCTGCCGGCTCGATGTCGACGCGGAACTGCGGCCGCCAGGCCATGAGCGCCGTTCCCGCGGCGAAGGCGAGCCCGACGCCGACGACGGTCCCCACGGCGGCGGCGATGAGCGCCTGGATCGCGACGATCCGATAGAGGGTCCAGTTCCGGGCGCCGATCGCCTTGACTGCCCCGTACTCCCGCCGTCGTTCGATCGTGGCCGTGTAGATGACCAGCCCGACGACGAGCACCCCGACGACGAACGCGATCGCGACCATCAATCCGATCGGTGCGTCGTAGACGCGGGCCAGGAGCTTGCGGTCGTTGGCGATGACATCGGCCTTGAGGAGGACCTCGGTCCCGGGGACAGCCAGGCGATCGCGCAGGGTCCCGGGGGTCACGTCGACGGCCGCGGTCACGAGGAGGAAGCTCCGAAGGCCGGGCGCGCGGAGGAGCGACTCGAGCGTCGTGATCCGGGCGAACGCGATCGATCCCGCCCAGAACGTCGTGTCGTCAGACAGCCCGACGACCCTCATCGTCCGGTCGAGCACGCCGAGCGTGTCGCCCGGTGCGATCTCGTGCTGGCGGGCCGTCGTCCGGTCGATGACGAGCTCGTCGTTGGCGGCCGGTTCGCGGCCCTCGACGAGCTTCCAGGGCCCGCCACCCGCCGTCGGCTCGTAGCCGATGAGGAAGAAACCGTCCTTGCGCCCGTGGCGCTCGAAGATGACGAACTGCGAAACGATCGGGATGACCCGCTCGACCCCGGGCACCTGCCGGACCGCTTCCTCGGCCCCGGCCGGGAGCGTGGAGGTCGTGCCGAGGAAGTCGCGGATGCCGCGCTCGGCGACGACCACCTCGCCGGGCGTGCTGTCGAGGTACGCCGAGGCCTGCCGATAGACGCCCAAGCGATAGCCCGCCAGGAGCAGGATGAGCCCGATCGATGTGGCAACGCCCGCGACGCTCAGCAGGAACCGCGTACGGTCGCGGAACAGGTTGCGCCTCGCCAGCAGCACCGGTCACGCCTCGACGGGCCGCTTGGGTCGATACCCCGTCCGCTCGATGGCCCAAGCGAGCGACCACGGGTCCGTCGCGGCCGGGTCGTGGTCGATCCGGGCGGTAGCTGTCGCGGGGTTGACATACGCTCCGAGGACCCGGTGGAGCTCGCGTTCGACGGTCGTGGCTCCGGCGTGGCCGCCATCGAGATCGTGCACAGAGATGCGGACGTGTCGTCGTGTCTTCATGGCGGCAGCGTGGGCCCGGCGGCTGAGGCGAAGCTGAGCAGCACGTGAGACTTGGCCGGAACGCCGGGGCGATCGCTCGTCCTCAGCCCGGGCCGGGAGGTGGACCGGAGCAGCCGATCGGTGCTCAGCAGGGGAAGCGAAGGGCGTCGCGGCAAGCACGGTGAGGATGGACGTCCCCGGCAAGGGATCCGATCCTCCGCAGGAGCAGGCGGCGACCGGCCACGATCAGGACGCCAGGATCTTCCTGGCCTGCTCGAACTCCTCCTGGGTGATCTCGCCGCGGGCGTACCGCTCGCGCAGGATATCGAGGGGAGTCGCTCGGCCCGGATCCCTGTTCCCGCCGCCACGGCTGATGGTGCCCGCCGCCCACAGGATCAAGACGACGAAGCCGACCGTGACGAGCAGGCCGCCGAACATCCAGATCCACCCGATCGCGCCGCCGTCGAAGCCATAGCCCATCATCACGCACGCTCCATTTCGTGTTGTTCGTATCGCCCGCTTCGGCTCTCGCCTTGACGTCCCTGACTGTGAGCGGATCCCCTCAAGGCGTGATGAGAGGTCGCCTCAGGATCCGGTCAAGGTTGGCCCTCGTTCACCGCAGAGCCACCTGGCGCCTGGGCAGACGACCTCGGCGACCTCGGGGCGCGTGGCGCCGCGCCCCTCCTACCCGGAGGCGGCGTGCGCGGTGCCGGTGCAGGCTCGCCGGGCAGCCCGCAGCTGACGTGCGATCACGACGATCCCGATGAGGTTCATCGCGATCCCGATCAGGAAGAGTGGCGTCCTGTAGGCGTTCAGGAAGACGGCCGCGGCCGACACGCCGACCAGCGGGAGCACGTCAGCGAGGTGGTGGGCGCAACAGGCCAGCATGGCCGCCGCGCTCGTGCCGGTGCCGGCAGCCGTTACCGCAGCGGCGGCCCGGTGCTGACGGTCGACGGCGCGGAGCTCGACGAACAGCGCCACCTGGCTACCGAATCCGGCGGCGATCAGGCCCACGAACAGCGCGTCCGTCGCCAGTTGGTCGAGCGCATGGTCGACGCCCTGAGCCAGGCTGATGATCGCAAGGTAGACACCCAGGAGCGCGATCCCCCCGACGAGACCGGCCGCGGCCGACCGAGGTCGGATCGGTGTCGTCGTCGCGATCGGTCTCGCGACGGCGCTCACGACCCGATCTCCCAGCGGAGGGTGCGCTCGGGCACGTCGCCGACGCCGGTCAAAATGAGCTCGATCCACTTCACCCCCGCGAAGAAGCCGGCGACGTTGCCGCCGAACGACAGCGTTCCCTGGCGGTGGTGCCCACCCTTGGGCGCGGTCCACGGCTGCGCACTCAGCGTCTCGCCTCGATCGTTACGCAAGACGGCGTTCGAGAGGTCGAGCGAGTCCAGGCCCACCGAGTGGGTGTCGAGCTTGACGTCGAATGCGGCGCCAGCCGCGGGGCCGGCCCATGTCGCCTCGACGGTGACCTGGCCGGACTCGCTTCGTTGCGTCGAGGCCCAGCTGGGGGCTGCCGCCGACCGCTGCGACGCGGGGCTGTCAGGAGCGCGGGTCGAGGATGCAGCGCCTCCGCACGCGGCCAGGGCCGCGGGGACGAGCAAGCTGAGGATCAGGAGGCGCGTGGGTCGTTCCATCTCTCGACCATCGTCCGAAGAGCTGAGAGACGGATGAGTCCAGGCTGAGGGTGCCGTGACAGACGGGCGACGGCTTTCGCCGGTCGAGCCTCAGGCTCCCCAGCACCCGGGCACGACGAGGAGGACGCGGATCGTGCTCATGACGACCGGACCGGCAGCGTGACCGTTACCACCGTCCCGCCGCCCTCCCGATCGGTCAGCTCGATCGTGCCCGCGTGCGATTCGACGATCCAACGGGCGATGGCCAGGCCGAGCCCGGTCCCCGACTGGCGCATCTCCCGTGCGCGCGCTCCTCGGTAGAGGCGCTCGAAGGCTCGTTCGCGGTCCTGCCGGTCGAGGCCGATCCCGGTGTCCTCGATCCGCACGATCGCTCGCCCGTCGCGCACCTCGAGCGCGGCCGTCACGCTGCCGCCCTCCGGCGTATAGCGGGTGGCGTTGTCGAGGAGGATGCCGAAGAGCTCGCGCAGGCGATCCCGGTCGCCTTCGACGATCGCCGGCTCCACGGAGCCCAGGCCCAGCCGCAGGTGCGTGGCCGCTTGCCGCTGGTGGCGGAGCGACTCGACGAGGAGCGCGTCGACCTCGACCGGGTGGGACTCGAGCCGAACGCCGGATTCGGCCCGGGCGAGCGAGAGGAGGTCGCCGACCAGGCGGCCCATCCGCTCCGCTTCGTCGCTCGCGTCGGCGAGGATGGCCCGGCGTTCGTCCTCGGGCAGACCCTGGCGTCGGGCGAGATCGAGATTGGCTCGGATCGTGGTCAGCGGCGTTCTGAGCTCGTGGGACGCGTCGCCGAGGAATCGCTGGAGCGTGTGGTGGTTCTGCTCGAGCGCGGCGAGCATCTCGTTGAACGCGACCGCAAGCTCGCCCACCTCGTCGCCGGGCCGGCCGGCCTCCACGCGTGCGGCAAAGTCGCCCGACAGCGAGATCGCCCGGGCGGTCTCGGTCACGTCGGCGACCGGCGCGAGTGCCCGTCGAGCCAGCACGAGCCCGCCCGCGAGCGCGGAGCCGATCACCAGGAGGCCACCGAGGACGAGGGCGCCGCTGACCGTCGCGAGGAGGTCGCGGAGCGGGCGGGTCGAGTCCGCCCAGGCAACGTAGCCGGCCCGTCCACCCCCGGCGGCCACGATCGGCTCGACCGTGAGGCGCAGGACATCCGCGCCGACGACGAGCTCTCGGACCGCATGAGCGCGATGGTCGGCCTGCGCGAGATCGTCGCCGGTCACGGGCAGTCGAGTCGGTGCCTCCGGGTCGCTGTCGACGAGCGTTCGACCGGCGGTATCGAGCACGAGGATCCGGCCGCCGGTGGAGGCGAATTGGGTGATGAGTCGGTCACTCGGCCGCAGCTGGCCACCGGCGCCGGCGTCTTGCGCCAGGGCGTCCGCAGCGTGTTCGGCGTTGGCGATCAACGACGCGTCGAACGACTGCTCGAGCTCGGCGCGGAGCGCGAGGTAGACGCCGCTGCCGAACACGACCAGGGCGGCCGCGAGTAGCCCGGTGTAGATGAGAGCCAGCCGGGTCCGGATCGACGGGCGTCGCCGGCTCGTGTTCACTCCTTGAGGACGTAGCCGGCCCCACGGACCGTGTGGATGAGGCGGGATTCCCCGTTCGCCTCGAGCTTGTTGCGCAGGTAGCGGACGTAGACCTCGAGCACGTTCGATTCGCCATCGAAGTCGTACGCCCACACGTGCTCCATGATCACGTCGCGGGTCAGGACCTTGCGCGGGTGACGCAGGAACAGGAGGAGCAGGTTGAACTCCGTGGTCGTCAGCTCGATCGTCCGACCGTCTCGATGCGCCTCCCTCGCGTCGACGTCGAGGTCGAGGTCCGCGAACCGGAGGACCTCGCCCGCCGGGGCGGTCCTCCGGCGCAGGAGCGCGTGGATGCGGGCGAGGAGCTCCTGGAAGCTGAACGGCTTGACGAGGTAGTCATCGGCGCCGGTCTCGAGACCCTCGACCCGGTCGCTGACCTCATCGCGCGCCGTGAGCACCAGGATCGCCACCTCGTCTCCGGATGAGCGCAGCCGGCGGGTGACTTCCAGACCATCGATACCCGGCAGCATGATGTCCAGCACGACCAGATCCGGGAGGTGCTCTCGGGCCTTCTCGAGCCCCTCCTCTCCCGTCGCCGCCTCCACGACTCGATAACCCTCGTAGGCGAGGCCGCGGCGCACCACGGTGCGGATCTTCGGGTCGTCGTCGACGACGAGGATCCGCGTGGCTTCGCTCACTTGTGACACCTCGGGCGGACTGCGTCGACGCTCCTCACTCTCGGTGGCGAAGATGAGAGCCAAGTGAGTCTATCCTGAGTCCACCGTCAGGGGTCCGAGTGCGCTCGCCGGCCCAGGGTCGACGCTCTGCAGGGCCCGCGCCCACGACCGGCCCCGCAGGTCCGATGGAGAACGGGCCAGGGAGGCCCGTTTCCGGTGGAGCTGCCGGCGACCTGACCGACCGCCCTTGACCCGATCTTGAGGAAGCCTTGGGTCTTCCTCCATGTGCCCGTGACTCGCGCGCAGGAACCTCGGATCGCACCGGTCGCGCCCCGCCGGTGTCGCATGACGAGGAGGTCTCGCGATGATGGCCGGCTGGACGATGGGGCTCGACGGATGGCTCTGGATGGGAGCCTGGATCCTCGCCCTCGTCGTCCTCGTCTGGCTGCTCGTCCGCGAGCCTGGCCGCTCCGGCCGTGACGACGCGCTCGAGACCCTCCGAGCCCGACTCGCGCGCGGCGAGATCACCCCCACCGAATTCGAGCAGGCGCGTCGCCTGCTCGACTCGTGACGACACCACGAAGGAGTCTCCGGTGACCAACAAGCCCGCGTCCCGCCGGGCGGCCGCTCGCCGGCCGGTGCAGCGCTCGACGGCCGAGCGGGCGCGCCTCTATGCCTTCGGCGCCATCGTCGTCGCCGTGCTCGGCATCGGCGGCTGGCTCGCATTCGGCAACTTCCTGACCCGGCCCGCCGCGGCCGCGGGGACGATCAGCGTCCAGAGCTCGATGGCCGGCTTCACCCCGTCGGAGATCCGGGTCAAGGCGGGCTCGACCGTCACGCTCGACTGGTGGACCGAGGACGCCTCGATGCACCTCGAGGGCGGCAGCCACACGATGGTGGCGCCGGACCTCGGCCTGAACGAGGCGCTGCCGGCCGAGAGCCGCCGGGCGGTGACCTGGACCGTCCCGAACAAGCCGGGCACGTACGACGTCTACTGCGACTCGTGCTGCGGCGGCAAGGACAACCCGCAGATGCACGGCAAGATCGTCGTGGAGCCAGCCGCATGAGCGGGCAGGCGAGGCGAGCCGTCCTCCCAACGTCGCCGCTGCTGTTCGGCTGGCCGCGGCCGGCGATCGCGCTCGCGACGCTCATCCTGACCGTCGGCGTCGTCGCCTCGGCCTACGTCCTCGCCGTCCCGTTCGACGCCGCGACCTTCGGCGGGCTGACGGTCCCGACGGTCCTCGCCTCGGGCGTCGCGGACGGCTTCAACCCGTGCGCGTTCGCGCTGCTCGTCCTGTTCGCGACGTACACGCTCACCCTGGTCAACGCCGTCACCGGTGACGGGACGCCGACGCTCGAGGCGCGGCGGCGCCTCCTCGGGGCGGGCTCGCTCTACGTCGGGGCGGTGCTCGTGACGTACTTCATCATCGGTCTCGGGCTGCTCAGCTTCCTCGGCTGGCTCGGACGCGATCACCTCGTCGCCCGGGGTGCCTCGATCCTCGCCCTGTTCATGGCCCTGTGGATGCTCAAGGACGTCTTCCTGCCGGGCGTCGGGCCGTCGATGATGGCGCCCTCCGGCACGCATGGCCGGATGCAGCGGGCGATGGAGCGCGGCGGCCTCGCCGGGATGCTCATCGCCGGCGTGCTCGTCGGCATCTGCACCGTGCCCTGCTCCGGCGCGATCTACCTCGACATCGTCGCCGTGCTCCACGCGTCTGGCGGCGGGCTCACCGGCCTGGCCCTCCTCGCGCTCTACAACATCGCGTTCATCGTCCCGCTCCTCGTCCTCCTGCTCGCCGTGAGCGACCGGCGGGTCCTGGGTCAGCTCGGGCGCTGGAACCGGGCGAACTCGCCCTGGATCAAGACGGGGCTCGCCCTGGCGGTCATCGTGATGAGCTTCGGCCTCATGGTGTCGATGTGACCGAGCCCGAGACCATCCGCTTCCCCGTGGCCGGGATGACCTGCGTCTCCTGCGTGAGCCGGATCACGAGGGCGATCCGGAAGCTGGACGGCGTGACGAAGGTCGACGTCGACCTGCGCCAGGAGGCCGCCACCGTTCGTCGTGAGCCCGCGTTGGTGTCGAACGCGGCGCTCGCGGCGGCGGTGGCCGAGGCCGGCTACCGGGCCGATCTCGACGCCGCCGTGGTCGTCACCACCCCACAGCCGCGCGGGCTGCTGGCCCGCCTGTTCGTTCGCTGAACCCGGGAGTCTTTCGGATGCTGTCCTCCACCTCGCGCCAGCCCGCTCTCTGGCTGGCCCTCGCGATCGCCGTCGTCGCCCTCGTCGCGGCCACGGCCGCACTCTCGGCGACCCTCTTCGGCCGCCCGACCGTCCTGGCGGGCGGGATGATGGGCCCGGGCTACGGCTCCGGCTACGGGCCAGGGATGATGGGCCCGGGCTACGGCTCCGGCTACGGGCCAGGGATGATGGGCGGGGGCTACGGCTCCGGCTACGGACCCCGGATGATGGGTGGGTTCGTCGCTCCGGCCGACCCGGGTTCCCCCGGGTTCGTCGCGGGGACGTCGGCATCGCCCCGCGTCATCCGCGTCCTCGCCGGTCCCGGCTACGCCTTCACGCCCTCGACGATCGCCGTGGCCCGCGGCGAGACGGTGACGTTCCTCGTCACGACGATGGGGCCGCTGGTCCACGAGTTCATGGTCGGCCCGGCCGACGCGGTCGCCGCCGACCGGGACGGGACCCCCGAGATCGCCGACCTCGGGATGATGCAGACGAAGGCCCTCACGTACACGTTCGACGGCTCGGGTCCGTACGCCTTCGCCTGTCACGCCGCCGGCCACTACGAGGCGGGCATGCGCGGGACGATCACGGTCACGGGTTGAACCGCCGTGACGATCCCGCTCCGCTCGCATCGGCCGGGCGCCGAGGTTCGACCATGAACGACATGCTTCGGCGCTGCCTCGC
>JAPVSP010000006.1:0-10844 GCA_047519685.1 Chloroflexota bacterium | reverse complement strand
TGAGTCGCTCGGCCAGACGCAGCTCGTCGCGCGAGCCCTCGGGTGGCAGGACGCCGTCCCATCCCTCACCGAGGAGCTCGCGGGCGCTGGTCGGCGGGAGCACGCGCGTCGCGAAGCGCTTGCCGAGATAGAGCTCCTGGCTGCCGGCCACGACGAAGGGGAGGACGGGGGCCCCGGTCCGGATCGCGATGAGGGCCGCGCCGAGCCGGAACGGAGCGAGCCTGTCCGGAGGACCCGTGACTCCGCCCTCCGGGAACAGGACGAACACGCCGCCGGCGCCGAGCACGGCTCGCGCCGACGCGACGTGCCGGTCCACGCCGACGCCGCCGCGCCAGACCGGCAGGATGCCACCGAGGCGCCGGAGGAGCCACTCCTTCCAGCGCCGGTCGAACGCCGATGGTCCGCTGCCGAGGAACCACACGCGCGGCTCGAGCGGCAGCGCGTGGAGGACGAGGAACGGGTCCATCCAGCCCCGGTGGACCGCTCCCACGAGCAGGCACCCCCCGGGCGGCACCAGCTCGCCTCCCTGGTGCTCGACACGGAAGCGCAGCAAGCCGAAGAACACGAAGCGGGCGACCAGCGCCAGGAGGCGCAGGCCGGGCGACGCCCGGGCCTCCGGCGCCCGACCAAGCCATTCCAGCCCCTCGAGCGCGTCGCCTCGCGCCTCGGCCAGGCGCTGGGGCGCGACCCGTGCGGATTGACGACGCCGACGAGGATGATCGGGTTCCGGAGCGGCCGCGGCCTCGGCTGGATCGGGCATTGCCGATCAGCCAGCGTCGCGCGCGGACCGCTCGGCGCCCTCGATCGGCCCTGCCTCGGTCGGGGCGGCATCCGGGGCAGCCGAGGCGGCATCCGGGCCAGCCGAGGCGGAGACCGAGCCCGACGGGCCGGCGCCCGCCCCGATCGCCTCCGTTGCGACGTCCGGCGCCGCCATGGCCGACGCCGCGGCCAGGCGGCCGGCATCGTCGTCGGCCATCGAACGCCCACCGCCGAGGCGGCGGAGAGCGAGGATCGCGACCCCGGCGGCGATGAACCCGGCCGAGAACAGCCAGGCGGTCGGGATGCCGTTGAACGTCCAGTTGTTCGCGCGGAGAGCCTCGAGCGAGAATCGAACGACGGCGTACCAGATGAAGAAGATGCCGAGCAGGTCACCCGATCGAAGCCGGCTGGCGAACCGGCGAGCCAGGAAGAGGAGGACGAGCAACCCGATCAGGCCGGAGAGGGACTCGTACAGGAACAGCGGCTGGAAGCGCGTCGTGTCGAACGGGAAGGCGGCGCAGGGGTAGGCCGGGATCCGATGGGCGCAGTCGATCGGGATGCCCCAGGGCAGGTTCGTCGGGGGGCCATAGAGCTCCTGGTTGAAGAAGTTCCCCCACCGCCCCACCAGCTGCATCGCGAACAGGGCCGGTGCGGTCACGTCGGCCCAGCCCCAGAACGACTGCCGCTTCCACCGGATGTAGACGAGGGCCGCGAGCGTCCCCGTGATGAGTCCCCCGTACACGCCGAGGCCCGTATAGGGCGGCAGGAAGATCGCCGCGATGTTGTTGGCGTAGAGGTCGTTCCAGCGGTCGATGACGTGGTAGGCACGGCCGCCGATCAGGGCGGCGACCGCGATGACGATCATCCCGTCCGTGACGAGCCAATGGTCGAGGCCCTTCCGACGGGCCTCGCGGGTCGCGACGAGGTAGACGGCGACGAGGCCCAGCGCGTAGCAGATGCCATACCAGTAGACCGGGATCGGGCCGAGGTGGACGAGGATCGGGTCCGGCAGCGGGAAGGTCATGGCAGGGCAGTGTAGCGTCGGCGTGCCGGCGACCCCCGGCCGCCCGGTCGGCTCCCGATCCCGGGCGGCTCCCTATACTGGCGCGGCATGCTCGATCCGACCCCTCGCCCCGCCATGCGCCGCGCCATCCCACGGCCCGAAGGTCGGCGGTGAACGCCGAGTTCA
The DNA here is from genome assembly GCA_047519685.1 of Chloroflexota bacterium. GTDB lineage: Bacteria > Chloroflexota > Limnocylindria > Limnocylindrales > CSP1-4 > JAPVSP01. The sequence continues at coordinate 8,896 of JAPVSP010000006.1, read as the reverse complement.
ACTGGTGGCTGCTCATCCTCGGCCTGGCCGCGGGCGCAGGCCTCGCCTGGCTCGTGCTGTCCGACCTGTCCCGTCGCGAGGACGAGCTCTCGGAGCTGGAGCGATCCGACGAGGCGGGCTGGATCGGCGAGGCGCTGGCGGCCCAGGGCCGCCCAACGTCGCCGGAGACGATCGAGCGCGTCCTCGCGCTGCATCGGAGCTACGTCGAGCTCCCGGCCGCCTTCGTCGACGAGGACCAGACGCGCGGACCCGCCCTGCCAGCGGACTCGCCGCGTTCCACCGAGGCCGACCGACCCGCCGCGGGCCCGCGCTGACCGGTCGCGCGTCGGTGGCCGAGCGCGCGGCACTCGGGGGCCGCCGGATCGGCTCCATCCGGCGGTCGAGTCCCGGCGGACCGACCCGTCGCCGACGGGTCTCACGTCGGAGGCGGTCCCTCGTGGGGGACGGCGCCGACATGCAGCGCGACCGACCCGAGCCCCATGCGGCGGTAGCGGACGCCCCTCAGGCCCGCCGAGCGCATCGTGTCGACGAGATGGTCCGCCTCGGGGAAGCCGTCGAGTGAACCGGGGAGATACCGGTAGGCGTCGTGGGCGCCGGCGAGCCCACCCAGGATCGGCGCCGCCCGCCGGAACGTCGCGTGGAACAACCGGCCCCACCACCGCGGTCGCGGCAGCGTCAGCTCGAGGCAGACGATCCGGCCGCCGGGCCGGACCACGCGCGCCATCTCGCGGAAGCCGGCCTCGAAGTCGGCGAGGTTCCGCAATCCGAAGGCGATCGAGGCGGCGTCGAACGTCCGGTCGGGGAAGGGCAGCCGCAGCGCGTCACCCTCCACGAACTCGACCTGCACCAGGTCCGCGAAGGTGGCCCGGGCGAGGGTGAGCATCCCCGGCGACACGTCGACGCCGACGACGCGTCCGAAGGGTCCGACCCGCCGGGCGAGGACCGCGCTGAGCTTGCCCGTGCCGCAGGCGACGTCGAGACCGCGGTCGCCCGGCCCGAGCCCGGTCGCCCGTGCGGCGGCCTCGCGCCAGCGTCCGTCGCTCCCGGCCGTCATGACGGTGTTGAGACGGTCGTACACCGGGGCGATCGCGTCGAACATCCGGGCGACCTGCGCCGGCGGGACCTCGTTGCCGGCGCGGGCGCGCCGACCGGCCCGCGGGCGTCCCCCGCGACGGAAGCCGGGGCGGGCGAGGACTCGCACGGCGTCTAGAGGATCCCCGTCAGCACCGGCTCCCCCCCGGCGCCGCCGTCGGCCGGGGCGAGCGAGACGCCGAAGCGGGTGCCGGCTCCGATCGAGCCGAGGGCCTGCGACCAGCCGTCCCAGTACTGCACGTCGCCGGCCTGCCACATCTCGCCGATCGCCTGGCGCGGCCCAGCGGTCTCGATCCAGCACCGATAGACCTGGCCGGGCCCGGGCGCTGGGAGACCCTGCGCGACGACGACCAGCCGGGACGCGCCCCACGAGTAGAGCAGCGTCCCGCTCTGGCCGGACCCGCCGCGGAGCGCGACCGTCCGGGCGTCCGGCGCGGCCGCCACTGCGATCGTGGCCGCGGTGAGCCGTGAGAGCGTCGCCGTCTGCGAGCGCGCGTCGGCAAGCTGGTCGGCCGCCGACCGCCAGGCCACCAGACCGCCGGCCGCGATGAGGATCGCGGCCGCGCTGGCCAGCCAGGGCAGCCAGCGGCTCGAGGACGGCCGCCACGACGCCGGGGTCGCCCTCGCGGCCCCAGGCAGCGTCGCGCCAAGGGTCGTCGCTCCGGCTGGCGCCGCGACGCGAGGACGGCCCATCGACGCGACGTAGGCGAGCGTGCGCGCTTTCAGGTCATCGGAGGGCAGCGATCGGACGGTCGACCGGAGGACGGCGACCTGGGCGCGCAGCCGGTCGAAGTCGGCGGCGCACGTCGCGCAGCCGGCGAGGTGGCCGGCGAGGGCGACCGAATCGGGCGTGTCACCGGCCGCGAGGCGCTCGAGACCGTGCGGCTCGACGGCCGCCGATCCGAGCAGCTCCTTCGCCTCGCGATGGTCCATTTCCATCCTTCCCTCGTCCATCATCGCTCGCCGGGGACGCCGACACCCTGAGCCGGGTCGTCGGCGAGTTCGGCCTCCGGCTCGCCGAGCGCGACGCGGAGGCGCCGAAGGGCCCGCCGCGTCCGGGTCTTCACCGTCCCCAGCGGCCAGCCGAGCCGCTCGGCGATCTCCGTCTGGGACAGCTCCTGCTGATACGCCAGCAGGATGACCGTCCGCTCGAGCTCAGGCATCCCGAGCAAGGCGTCCCGGATCGCCTCGCGCACCTCTACCTGCTCGAACCGGCCCTCCGGGCCGGGTCCCAGGTCGGCACCCCCGACGACGGTCCCGTCGACGGCCGCCCGCTCGAGCGCCGCTTCCTCCGCGCCATCGACGCCCTCGACCGACCCGAGCGACACGAGCCGCGGGCGGCGACCGGCCGCGCGGAGCCGGTCGATGGCCCGGTTTCGGGCGATCGAGCGCAGCCAGGTCGCGAGCGAAGCCGTTCCCGGGTCGAACAGCTCGGCCCGGTCCCAGAGCGCGAGGAACGTCTCCTGCACCACCTCCTCGGCGACCTGCCGGTCCCCGGAGAACCGGTACGCCAGGGCGAAGATCGCGTCCGCATGCCGGTCGTAGAGCATCGCGAGCGCCGACTGGGAGCCAACCGCGACCGCTCGAACCAGCGCAAGGTCCGACTCGGGCGTGTCGCGCTCCACTACCACGTCCCTACGATGCCTCGGGCGCGCCGGTTTCGAGCGCCAGGCCGAGCGGCCGGCGCTCGAACGCGGTCGAGAACACGATGTCCGTCCTGGTCGTGGAGACGTGACGCGTCGCCTGGATCCGGTGGAGGACACGCTCGAGGTCCCCGGTGTCCCGCGCCCGGATCTTCAGCAGGTAGTCCGCCTCGCCCGCGATGTGGTGGCACTCCTCGATCTCCGGGACCGCCTCGAACTCGCCGGTCAGGTCGGTCGCGATCGTGCCTGGCGCCTGCGTGACCGACGTGAACGCCAGGATGCCCAGGCCGATGCCCGCCGGGTCGACGATGGCAGCGTACCCGCGGATGACGCCGCGCGCCTCGAGCTTCTTGACCCGCTCGTGGGCGGAGGGACCGCTGATCCCGACCTGCGCCCCGAGCTCGGCATACGGCAGGCGACCATCCGCCTGGAGGACGGCCAGGATCCGCGCATCGATCCGGTCCAAGCGCGCCATCTAGACCATATCCATTAGGCTATCGTTCCTTGTCAGTATCTGTTCGTTAGGCTAGAATAGGAGGCGTCCAAAGGATCTAGGGACGCCCCGTCGCGTCCGACGAAGGGCCGGGACCCGGTCCACGGCGTCCATGCAGCGGATAGGAGCGAGCGCCATGTTCTACGTGATCGTGCTCGGCTTCCTGGCGCTGCTCTTGCTGGTCGGCTTCGTCGCTGGCCTCGAGGAGCCGCGCCGGAGCGCCGACCCACGCGACGACATCGACTTCTGGGTCCGGTACGGTCCCCACTGACCGTCCCGGTCCGACATAGCCTACTCGTCCACGAAGCCCCGGCCCCGACCGGGGCTTCCGACCTCCCCCTCGCTGCCGGCACCCCGCCCGCAGGACCCACCGTCGGCCTCACCAGTCCTCCGCGGCGGTCCGCCGCAGGAGTGCGAGCGTCCCGGCCGGGAGTTGCGCCTCCAGGCAGGTGACCCCGTCGGGTCCCACATGCGCGTCGTGGTCGCTCCCGGCCGGCAGGTCCAGGCGATCGCCCGTCGCGAGACGGAACGAGCCGGCCGGCGTCCCGAACACGATCGAGCCGCTCGCGACGGCCAGGACCTTGTCGTAGGCGTGCCGGTGGACGGCGTACCGGTCGCCCGGGCCGTTCGACCAGGCTGTGGGCTCGAGGCCCTCGGCTCGCAGCCTGGCGACGAGGTCGCCCTGGTTCCCCACGTCAGCTCACGCTCACACCGATGATCCTGCCGACCAGGTAGGTCACCCCGGCCGCCGCGATGCCGATGACGACCTGCCGGGCGCCGGAGAAGAGCGCGCTCCGACCGGTGAGGAGGCTGACGCCGACGCCGACGACGAACATCGCCAGCAGGCTGAGGAGGATGCTCGCCACGAAGGCGGGCGCGCCGCCCGCGAGGAGGAACGGGACGACCGGGACGCTCGCGCCCGCGGCGAAGGCCAGGAGCGAACCCGCCGCCGCCCGCCACGGGTTCCCCAGCTCGCCCGGATCGAGGCCCAGCTCCTCGCGCACCAGCGTGTCGAGCGCGACCTCCGGATCCTTGAACATCCGGGCCGCGATCCGGTCGGCCTCGTCGGCCGCAAGACCCTTCGAGCGGTAGACCGCCGCCAGCTCGGCCTCCTCCTCTTTCGGCATGGCCCGGAGCTCCTCGCGCTCGAGGGCGATCTGGCGCTCGAACAGCTCTCGCTGGCTCTGCATCGAGATGTACTCCCCGGCGGCCATGCTGAACGAGCCGGCGAGCAGACCCGCGATCCCGGCGAGGAGGATGAGGTGGGGATCGCCCGAGGCACCCGCCACACCCATGACCAGGGACGTGTTCGAGACGAGTCCGTCGGAGACGCCGAAGATGACCGCTCGAAGGGTGCCCGACTGCCCGGCCCGGTGCCATCGCTCGGCGGCCATGATGTCCTCGGCGGGGCCGCCCTCGTGCGCCGCGCGCATGTCCTCGGCCCCGGCCGGCGCGATCGACCGGAGCGGCGAGCGACCGGCCCCCAGGCCGGGCTCGCGCGCGAGGCGCTTCCAGATCTCGGCGTGCTCGCGCTCGTCCGCGGCGATCGAGGCGACCTCCTCCGACGCGCCCTGCTGGCCGTAGATCTCCTCCTCATCGCCCTCGAGGGCGCGGACGAGGTCCGACACGGCCCGGGTCCCGAGGAGGCGGGCGAGGACGACGATGAACCGGACGCGCACGCGCGGGACGCCCGGCGGCGGGACGTGCGTTCCACCGCGCTCGAGAGCGTCCGCCCAGATCTGCGCATGCCGCCGCTCGTTGCCGGCGATCGTCCGGAAGGCTGCGGCGCGTCGCGCGTCGCGCTCGATGGCGGCGAGCTGGTCGTAGAGCCAGATGGCGTCGCGCTCGAGCTTCAGGTTCTCGAGGCTCGTGGTGGTGGGGTCGACCTGGCTGGGCATGCCCGAATCGTAGCGAGCCACGCCAGCCCGGCGCCCGGCCGATCGCGACCCGAGGGACGAGCCGCTGGTACCCTCCAGCCATGATCCAGCTCCCGCCGCTCCGCTGGCTGTCGGCCGCCGAGGTGACCGCGGCGATGCCGGACCTCGATGAGCGGCTCGCGCTGGCCGAGGCGACGATGACCGCGCTGGTCGGATCGGCCGACCTGCCGCCGAAGATCGCTGTCCACCCGCGCCCGGACGGCTCGTTCGGCCATGCGATGCCGGCCTTCCTGCGGGGCGGCGGGCCGGCCGGAGACCGGCTGGGGATCAAGTGGGTGACGGGCTTCGGGACGAACGGCGCGCTGGGGCTGCCGGCGATCCACGCCATCGTCGTCCTCAGCGACCCGGCGACGGGCGTCCCTCTCGCGCTGCTCGACGGGGGTCCCATCACGGCCCAGCGGACGGCGGCCATCAGCGGTCTCGTCCTTCGGCGGTATGCGCCGGCCGTCTCCGGCCGGCCACCCCGCGCGGCGCTCATCGGCGCAGGCGTCCAGGGACACGGCCACGTCCCCGTCCTGGGCCACGTCCTCCCGGGCGTCGAGCTGGCGCTGTTCGATCGCGACGCGGGACGCGCGGCGGCCCTGGCGCTGGTCGCGGAGACGACGCCGGGGATCGCCCGCACGACCGTCGCGCCGTCCGCCCGCGAGGCCGTCGCCGGCGCGGACGCCGTGATCACGGCCGCCTCCTTCGGGCCGATCCGCCAGGTCATGACGGTCGACTGGCTCGGACCGGAGGTCACGGTGGTGCCGGTCGATTACGCGACGTACTGCTCGGCCGAGGTCGCCCGGACGGCATCCCTGTTCCTGGTCGACGAACGGGGCCAGTTCCTCGCCAACCGCGACGCCGGCGAATTCGACGCCTACCCGGATCCGTCGATGACGATCGGTGAGGCCATCCTCGGCCGCGTCCCGCGGCCGCGCGGCCGGGTCGTGGCCACCCACCTGGGCGTCGGCCTGGCCGACGTCGTGTTCGGCGAGGCGATCCTGCGGCGGGCCGAGGCCCTCGGGCTGGGGACCTTGCTGTCGCGCTGAGCGGACCTCACGCGAACCAGGCCGAGCGTCGGTGCGGCGGCGGCGTGCGAACGCCGGAGCGCGCGACCACACTAGCGGCCGTTTCGAGGCCCACCCGGGACCTCCCGCCCGGCGGAGGGAGCATGCGTCTCGTCCGCGGACTGCTCGGCGCGATCCTGGTCCTCGCGCTCGTCGTCGTCGTCGGCTCGGTCGGCCTGGTCGGGTGGATCACCGCCGGCGCCCAGCCCACCACGAGCGGCACGATCCACGTCGCCGGCCTGGGCGGCCCGGTCAGCGTGGTCCGCGACGCCGCGGGGATCGCCCAGATCACTGCCGACACGCCGCACGACCTGTTCCTCGCGCAGGGGTACGTCCACGCCTCCGAGCGCCTGTGGCAGATGGAGGTCTGGCGTCACATCGGTGCGGGGAGGTTGTCCGAGCTGTTCGGCGCCGACGAGATCAGGACCGACGCCCTGATCCGGACGCTCGGGCTCCGGCGGGCGGCGGAGCGCGATCTGGCCGCGATGTCGCCCGAGGTGCGCGACGTCCTCGACGCGTATGCCGCCGGGGTGAACGCGTACATCGAGGGACACCGCGGGCACCTCGGCCTGGCGTTCACGGTCAGCGGTCTCGAGGCGGGGCTCGGCGGCGGGCTCGGCGGCTACACGCCGGAGCGCTGGACGGCCGTCGACAGCGCCACCTGGCAGAAGGTCCAGAGCCTGAGCCTCGGCGGCAACTTCACCAGCGAGATCCTGCGCATGCTCATCGATGCCCGGCTGGGGGACCCCAGCCGCACCGACCAGCTCGTCCCGGCGTACGGGCCGGAGATGCCGGTCATCGCTCCCGGCGCGGCGCCGGCGTCGACAGCGGCGTCGGCGACCGCCTCCCAGCAGCCGACGGTCGACACGACCTCGTCCGCGTCGCTCACGGCAGGCCAGCAGACCGCGCTCGCCGACCTGGCGCAGATCGCCCGGTCGATCCCCCGCAAGGCGGGCCTCGACCCGCTCGGCGGCTGGTTCGGCGCCCGGGGCATCGGCTCGAACGACTGGGTGGTCGCCCCGTCGAAGAGCGCGTCCGGTGGGGCCCTCCTGGCCAACGATCCACATCTCGGGGTCTCGATGCCCTCGATCTGGTACATGAACGGCCTGCATTGCCGGGTGCTGTCCGACGCATGCCCCTACGACGTCGTCGGCGTCTCGTTCCCGGGCGCCCCGGCCGTCATCCTCGGCCACAACGCCCGGATCGCCTGGGGCGCGACCAACGTGGGCCCCGACGTGCAGGACCTGGTGGCCGAGAGGGTCGACCCGACGAACCCTGCCGACTACCTGTCGGCCGACGGACCTCGGCCCTTCCGGGTCCGGACCGAGCGGATCGCCGTCGCGGGTGGGCAGCCGGTGACCATCACCATCCGCGAGACCCGGCATGGCCCCATCCTGAACGACGTCGAGCCGCTCCTGAAGGGCCTGCCCGACCTCTACGCGCTGCGCTGGACGGCCATCGCCGAGCCCGATCGCACCCTCGAGTCGTTCGTCAAGCTCGACACGGCCCGCGACTGGGCCACCTTCCGCGAGGCGCTCCGCGACTACGGCTCGCCGTCCCAGAACTTCGTCTACGCCGATGTCGACGGCCACATCGGCTACCAGATGCCCGGCTACATCCCCATCCGGTCCGACCCCGCCGATCGCGGCGCGCGGCCGGTCCCGGGCTGGGACGGGCGTCATGAATGGATCGGCCGGATCCCGTTCGACGCGCTGCCCCGGCTGTTCGACCCGCCCTCGGGGATCATCGTGACCGCGAACAACGCCGTCGTCGACGGGCGCTACCCCTACTTCATCGGCGACGAATGGGACCCCGGCTACCGTGCCGAGCGGATCCTCCAGCGGCTGCGGGCGGCCGCCGCGTCCGGTGGCGTCAGCCAGGCTGACCTCTCGGCCATCCAGCTGGACGCGCGGGTCCTCCGGGCGGCGCGGGTCGTGCCGGCCTTCGCGGGCGTGACCCCGGCCACGGCCGACGGGGCCCTCCTGCTGGACCGGATGCGCTCGTGGGACGGCGACTGCGGCGTCGAGAGCCTGGGCTGCGCCGCCTACATGTCGGTCGAGTACGAGCTGTTGAGGGCCGTCTTCGACGATGACCTGGGGCTCGACCTCGCCCGCGAATACGTGGGCCAGGAGCCGAGCTGGCAGGCGCTCATCGCGCTCCTCGCCCGGCCGGACGACCCGTACTGGGACGACCACACGACGCCGGCGATCGAGCGCGAGCCGGAGATCCTCGTCCGGGCCCTCGATCGCGCCGGGCGTGAGTTGCGCGCCGCCTTCGGCGACCCGGCGCACTGGTCCTGGGGACGACTGCACACGCTCACGTTCCGGGAGCCGACGCTGGGATCCAGCGGGGTCGGACCGCTCGAATGGTACTTCGATGTGGGACCCTACCCGGTCGCGGGCGCGGCCGGCGCCCCGCTCAACACGTACTGGCAGGACTCGCGCGCCTACCCGGACCCCACGGATCCGGCCTACCGCCCGGTCGGCATCGACCGCGTCTTCGATGTCACGACGCTCCCGAGCTACCGGCTGGTCGTCGACATGAAGGCGCTCGACAGCGCGCGGATCGTCATCACGACGGGGAACGGCGGGCAGCCGTTCGGCCGCCACTACGCGGACCTCATCGACGCCTGGCGGCTCGGGCGGACGGTGCCCCTGCCCTTCTCGCCGCCGGCGGTCGAGC
>JAPVSP010000005.1:0-6778 GCA_047519685.1 Chloroflexota bacterium | reverse complement strand
CCTCGCCGTCTATCCGGGGTACGAGGTCTACCGGCGCCGCACCCACCGCTCGATCCCGGTGGTCGTCCTGGAGCCCGGCTGAGCCATGCCCCAGCCCCCGGGTCCCGGCGTCCAGGTCTTCGGCCTCGAGAGCGACCAGCCGACGCGGGCCGCGCTGCGCTTCTTCAAGGAGCGACGGGTGGGGATCCACTTCGTCGACCTCCGCAAGCGGCCGCTCGCCCCGGGTGAGCTGCGCCGCTTCGTCGAGCGTCTGGGCGCCCGGGCGCTCCTCGACGAGGAGGGGCGAGCCTATCGCGACGCCGGCCTCGCCTACCTCCGGATGGACGACGCAGAGGTCGCCGAGCGACTCCTCGCGGACCAGCGCCTGCTCCGCCTCCCGCTCGTCCGTTTCGGCAACGCCGTCTCCGCGGGCAGGCAGGAGGCGACCTGGAAGGCCTGGCTCGTCGGGGGACCTGCCGGCAGCTGAGCCATCGGCCTGGGCCGCGCCGCCGGGGGGTCGACGGAGCACCCGGGGACCGCCCAGGCGAACGGCGCGGCGGGCGGGTCTCGCCGACGGGCCGGTCGCGCCGGTGGCATCCTAGCCCGGTGAGCGAGCGACCCGACCGACCCGACGTCCGCGAGACCATCGCCCAGCCCTCCCTGCGAGAGCCCGGTCGGCGGCGTGGTCGTGTGGTCATGACGCCATCCGCCGCCGAGCGGCTGCCGGAGGTCGCCTCGGCGACCGAGGACCAGAAGCTCCTCCGCCGCACCGAGCGACCGGCCTTCCTCGACTCCGACCCGTGGCGCGCGCTGCGGATCCTGTCCGAGTTCGTCGAGGGCTTCGACGCGCTCGCGGCGATCGGCCCGGCGGTCACGATCTTCGGCTCGGCGCGCGTGGCGCCCGGCAGTCCGACGTACGAGCTCGCTCGCCAGATCGGCCGGCGCATCGCGGAGGCCGGCTTCGCGGTCATCACGGGCGGCGGACCTGGCGTGATGGAGGCGGCCAACCGTGGCTGCCGCGAGGGCGGCGGGCTCTCGGTCGGCTGCAACATCGAGCTGCCCCACGAGCAGGAGATCAACGCCTACGTGGATCTCGCGGTCCAGTTCCGTTACTTCTTCGCCCGCAAGACGATGTTCGTGAAGTACGCCGACGGCTTCGTCATCATGCCGGGCGGCTTCGGGACCCTCGACGAGCTGTTCGAGTCGCTGACCCTCATCCAGACGGGCAAGATCGAGCACTTCCCGATCGTCCTCATCGGCGCGGCCTACTGGCGCGGGCTGTTCGACTGGGCGCGGTCGACCCTCATCCCCTCCGGGGCGATCGCCGAGACCGACCTCGCGCTGCTCCACGTGACCGACGACCCGGGGGAGGTCGTGGAGATCATCGCCGCCTACTCCGAGCACCGGAACGGAACGACCGAGCGTCGCGCGGCGGACGTCGACTAGGCCCGGCGGCCCTGAGGCGCGCTCAGCGCGGCAGGGCGACCTCGATCCAGCCCTCCCGGATCCGCACCGGGTAGTAGCGGAAGCGCCGCACCCGCGTCATCCGCCGCGCCTCGGCTTTCCGGCCCGGTGGGTCGACCTTCGGCTCGCGTCCCGCCGGCGACCATGTCGGGTGGTAGACGCCGTCGGGGTCGAGGCCACCCGTCGTCGGCATCCGGACCGGATCGCCCGAGCAGAGATCGAACCGTCCCTCGTGGAGCGGGCACTCCACGAGGCAGCCCTCGAGCGTCCCGATGGAGAGCGGCGCGGACATGTGCGGACAGCGGTCGTCGACCGCGACGATGCCCGCCGGCGTGTGGGCGAGGAGGATGTCGAGCTCGCCCCGGCTCACGCGGGTCATCGACCCGGGCGGCAGCTCCCCGGTCGCCAGCAGCGTCTCGAACGGTGCGCCCTCGGTCCCCGGCGCCCTGAGGCTCGGCGGCGGCTCGTGGGCTCGGGCATCCATGGTCGGCCCATCGTAGACGCGGGACGGCCCCGGCGCGTCGCGCCGGGGCCGTCCGGGAGGAGGAGCGGCGAGCGGGGCTAGTCGGTCGAGACCTTGACGTCGACGGGCACGAGGCCGTGGGCCGGGCTCGCCTCCGCGCCCTTGTGAGGGGCATGGGCGCGCTGCGGGCCGAGCGTCTGGCGGAGCGGGATCTCGCGCATCGCGAGGGCCGCCGCGACCGCCGCGATCGACGACAGGACGCCGATCCGGAACACGTCGCCGACGGAGAGGCTGAACGCCTGGTAGATCGAGGTGACGATCTGGCCGACGAACGGCTCGATCGCGGCCCGGAACGGCCCGGGCACCGCCGACAGGATCGCCTGGCCGAGGTCCTGGCCGACGCCCGTCAGGCTGTCGAGGGCGTCGTGGCCGACCTGACCGAAGCCCGACACGATCTGGGCCGGGACCCCGTTGGCCTGGAGCTGGGTCGGGAGCCGGTCGATGAGGCTCGAGCCGAACGCCGTCCCGGCGATGGCCAGGCCGACCGAGCCGCCGATCTGGCGGAAGAACGTGAGATTGCTCGTCGCCACGCCGAGCTTCTGGAAGGCCACGGCGTTCTGGACGACGATCGTGTAGACGGCGAGCGTGGGGCCGATCCCGACGCCGGTGATGAACATCCAGACCCACAGGACGGGCAGCGAGGTGTCCGCCTTGATGTTCGACATGAGGTAGAGGCCGACGACCATGATGACCAGGGAGGCGAGGAGGACCGGCTTGTACCGGCCGGTCCGGGCGACGATCTGGCCGGAGATCACCGAGGCGGCGATGAGGCCGATCAGGAGCGCCAGCGCCTGGTAGCCCGACTCGGTCGCGCTGACGCCCTTGACGAACTGGAACCAGCGCGGCAGGAAGATGATCGCCCCGAAGAAGCCGAAGCTCACGAAGAACGTGGAGACGATCGCCGCCGCGTAGGTCCGGTTCCGCCACAGGTCGAGCGGGACGATCGGCTCCTTGGCTCGAGCCTCGATCGCCAGGAACACCGCGCCCAGGATGAGCCCGATCGCGATGAAGCCGCCGACGCTGAGGTCCGCCCAGTCGCCGAACTGCTTGTTGGTCAGGCCCACGAGCAGGAAGCCGATGGCCACCGTGAACACGGCGCCGCCGAGGTAGTCGAGGTCGCGGGATACGCCGGCGCGCTTCACCGTGGGCAGGAGGTGCCAGATCACGTAGAGCGCGACGAGCCCGATCGGCAGGTTGACGTAGAAGACCCAGTGCCAGCTGACCGTGTCGGTCAGGAAGCCACCGAGGGCCGGCCCGATGAGCGAGGCGATGCCGAAGACGGCCCCGAAGAGTCCCTGGTACTTGCCCCGCTCGGCCGGGGTGAAGAGGTCGCCGATCACCGCGAGCGAGATCGGGAAGAGGGCGCCGGCGCCCAGGCCCTGGATGCCCCGGAACAGGATCAGCTGCCACATCGTCTGGCTCAGGCCGGAGAGGGCCGAGCCCACGAGGAACAGGCTGATGCCGAGCATCAGCATGGGCTTGCGCCCGTAGAGGTCCGACAGCTTGCCGTAGAAGGGGACGGTGATCGTGCTGGTGAGCAGGTAGATCGTGACGACCCAGATGTACAGGTCGTTGCCGCCGAGCTGGGTGACGATCTTCGGCAGTGCGGTGCCGACGATGGTCTGGTCGAGGGCGCCCAGGAACAGGCCGAGCATGATCGCACCGAGGATCTCGAACTTCGCCCGCCGGTCGAGGGCGAGCGCCGGGTCCTCGGCGAGCGACGGGGTCGGCCCGCTCTCGACGGGGAAGGCTTCCATCAGGGTCTCGTGTCCTTTCCTGGTCCGATCAGTGCCGGTGGGACGCCGCCACGGGCCCCGGCTCGGGCGCCGGGACCGCGTGACCGTGGGGGTGCTCGTGGGTGTGGAGGTGCTGGTGCCAGTCGAGGCTGGGCTCCGTCGTCAGCACGGCGCTCGCGGCCCCCCGGATGTCGGCGAGGGCCATGTCGAGGCGCTCGAGCGCCGCGGGATCCAGCCGGCCGAGGACCTTGAGCAGCAGATCGTCGCGCAGGACGTCGACCTGGGCCAGCAGCTGGCTGCCGGCCTCGGTGATCCGGACCAGCACGACCCGCCGGTCGTCCGGGACTCGGCAGCGCTCGACGAAGCCGCGCTCCTCCATCCGGTCGATGAGGCCGGTCGCGTTCGACAACGAGACGTCGAGCATCTCGGCGAGCGAGCTCATCGTCATCTCGCCATGCCGCTCGAGCATGGTCATGACGTGGAGATGGCTCATGCTCACGCCGAGGCGGAGCATCCGCTCGCTGCCCACGCACCGCATCTCGCCAAGCGCCGCATGGAATCCGGCGATGATGCGAGCGGCGCGGTCCTCGCCGGACGCGGGCTCGGCCGCCTGGAGCGCGGTCGACCTGAGTGTGCTTCGCATGATGTGAACTATTCTACCTGACTGAATGGTACTGTCAAGACCGATGGTCAAGTCATACTGGAGGACTGGATGCGCTTCGCGCTGATGCTCGAGCCGCAGCAGGGCCTGAGCTACGACGAGCAGCTGGCGATCGCCCGTCGCGCCGAGGCGGCCGGGTTCGAGACGCTCTTCCGTTCCGACCACTACGAGAGCTTCCCGGGCGCCGCGGGCCGCCCGACCACCGACGCCTGGGCGGTCCTGGCGGGACTGGCCCGCGAGACGACGACGATCGGCCTGGGAGTCCTGGTCTCGCCCGTCACGTTCCGGACACCCGGCAACTTCGCGAAGGTCGTCACGACCGTCGACGAGATGAGCGGCGGGCGGATCGAGGTCGGTCTGGGGGCGGGCTGGAACGAGGCCGAGCACCGCCGCCACGGCTTCCCGTTCCCGCCGATCGGCGAGCGAGCGGACCTCCTCGAGGAGTGGCTCGAGATCATCCACGGCCTCTGGGAGGGACCCGACGGCTGGACGTTCCACGGTCGGCACTTCTCGGTCGAGGACGCGCTGTTCCGGCCGCGACCGCTGCCGCACGACGGACGGCCCCGTCCCCGGATCATCGTCGGGAGCAGCGGGACGCCGCGGTCCTACCGGATCGCGGCCCGCTGGGCGGACGAGTTCAACGCCTCGAGCGCCGGCCCGGAGCGCGTCGCCGAGATGCAGGCCGGGCTGGATGCCGCCTGCCGGGCGACCGGCCGGGATCCCGCCTCGCTCGCGCGGTCGGCCATGGTGGGGGTCCTCGTCGGGGCGGACGCGGCCGAGGTGGACGAGCGGGGACGGGCGCTCATGGCCGAGCTGGGCACGGCCGGCGCCTTCGAGCCCTGGTTCGAGGAACGCCGGCGCCGCTGGATCGTCGGCACCCCGGACGAGGCCCGGGCGATGGTCAGCCGGTTCGCAGCGACGGGCGTCGAGCGGATCATGCTCCAGGACCTGCTGCCGCGGGACCTCGAGCACATCGACCTGCTCGGCCGCGAGCTGGTCGGGCGCGCGTGAGGGTCAGCCCTCGACGAGGGACGCGGCGGCGAGGTAGGCCGGATCGTCGCGTCGGATCGGGTCCGGGTCCGTCCCCCGCGCGCGGGCGAGCCGCTCGGTCAGGAGCTGGAGCGGGGTCGCGGAGGCGAGGAGCGCCGCGACCGGCGGAGCGAGCGACGGGGCCTCGGGGACGACGAGACGGCCGGCGGGCGTGAGCGACTCCTCGAGCTCGGCCGAGGCGCCGTCGGCGACGATCGCGGCGCAGCGCAGCCCGATCGCCCGGGCGGCCTCGAGCAGCTGACGGGCGCGCGCCAGGCGCCCGGGCCGGGCTCGCCGCTCGGTGAGGACCAGGACCAGCCCGGTCGACGCGTCGGTGGCGGGCAGGTGCCCGTGGAGCATCGTCTCGAGATCGCGGTAGGCCGACGGCAACCAGCACGCCTCCTCGACCTTCAGGGCCAGCTCGCGACCGGCGGCGCCATCGGCGCCCGAGGCCACGACGACGAGGTGCCTCGCGCCCGCCAGCGCGCCCGCGACGGCCTCGGCGTCGGCGCTGCCGCGGAGGCCGGCCTCGAGCACCTCCACCGCGGCCTCGACGTCCACCGGTCGCCGGCTGACGCGCGCCCCGACCGCGGCCGCGGCGAGGAGTGGCGAGATGTAGCCGACCGTGTGGCACCAGCTCTGGTCGAGCTCGCGGGTCGTCACGAGCAGGCCGGGGTCGGCCAGCGCCGCGGCCGGCGAGCGGTCGGTGACCGTGACGAGCGCGGTCCGGACGCCGGCCGAGCGTGCCACCTCGAGGGCCCGGTTCGTCGCCCAGGTCGCACCCTCGTGGGAGATCCCGATGACGAGCCCGCTCGAGGGCGGATCGAGGGCCAGCTCGAACGCCTGGACCGCCGTCGGCAGCCGGTCGCTCGACTGCCGGCCGGCCCGCCTGAGGGCATCCCGGAGGATCTCGGCCGTCCCGATCGCCCCGTGCTCGCTCGTCCCGCAGCCGGTGACGACGAGCGGTCCGGACGTGGCCGCCTGGCGGATCGCATCCGCGAGCCGCGAGACCGCGGGGTCCACGGCGAGGCGATCGAGGAGACGGCGAGCCAGCCCCGGCTCCGCCGCGATCATCTCGGTCATGTGGTACGGCGGCGCACCACGTGGGGACGGGACCGTCGACGACCGCCAGGGCGACGGCGGGCCGGGCAGGGGAGCGGTCGGATCGAAGGGGGCCGCCTCCGCTGCGGGTGGGCGCTCCATCGGGTCGCGCATGAGACGATGATAAAGACCCGCCATGACGTCGCCGGCCCGGACGCGTCGGCCGCGACATCGCGGTTGGGCGGTCCGGGAAGGGTCGAGCGGTCCGCTCCGGGCGGTCCACTCGGGTGAGGACGAGGAGGCACGGATGCGGGTCGGCCTGATGGCGCCCCAGGGCTGGAAGGG
>JAPVSP010000004.1:0-5657 GCA_047519685.1 Chloroflexota bacterium | reverse complement strand
TGCCCGCCGGACCCGTTCGATCCGGGCGGGACCGGCACCTGGCTGGCCACCTGCGTGGCCGGCGACGGGTACAACGGTTTCTACGGCCGAGGACAGGTGAACGCCTTCACGGCCGTCTCGCGCTGAACCTCGCCAGCGACGCCGGCGGACCTTCGGGCCGCCGGCGTCCCTCTGCACGGACGGTCAACCGTCGTCCCCGAGATCCGTCGAGCTGAGCTTCTCGAGCAGCGCGTCCGCGGCGGCGTAGGGGTCGAGGTCGTGCCGCGCGACGGCCGACAGCGTCCTCTCGGTCGCCGGCCAGCGCCCGGGGGCACGGAGGCGCTCGCGCAGGCGCTCGACGACGATCGCCCACACCTGGTGCTCGGCCCGGGCGAGTCGGGCCGAGCCGCCGGCCTCGCGCGATGCGGCGCGATGACGGTCGAGCGCGCCAAGGAGCTGTGGGACCCCCTCGCCCGTCGAGGCGGTCGTGACGAGCACATCGGGTCGCTTGGGACGCGGCCGGCCGTTGCCCGGGTCCGGTGGCGCGGCCGCCGAGAGCATCGCCCGCAGCTGGCTCGCCGTCCGCTGGGCTCCGGGCCGGTCGCCCTTGTTCACGACGACGAGGTCGGCGACCTCCAGCAGACCCGCCTTGATCGCCTGGACCTCGTCGCCCATCTCGGGCGCCTCGAGGACGACCGTGGTGTCGGCCGCGGCCGCGACCTCCACCTCGCTCTGGCCGGTCCCGACCGTCTCCAGCAGGATCAGGTCGAAGCCGGCGGCGTCCATGACCGCGGCGGCCGCACCCGACGTCGCGGCCAGGCCACCCGCGTGGCCCCGGGCGGCCATCGAGCGGATGAACACGTCCCGATCGCCGGCGTAGGCCTGCATCCGGACGCGGTCGCCGAGGAGCGCACCGCCGGTGATCGGCGACGACGGATCGACCGCGATGACCGCCACCGCCCGGCCGGCCTTCCGGACCTCGCCGATGAGGGCGGCGACGAGGGTCGACTTGCCCGCGCCCGGCGCGCCGGTGATCCCGACCAGGTGGGCCCGCCCGGCCTGCGGATAGAGTCGGCGAAGGGCGTGCTCGGCGACCGGGGTCCGGTTCTCGATCGCGGTCAGCAGCCGGGCGAGCGCGTGCCGGTCGCCCGAGAGGGCCGCGTCCGTGAGCTCCTGCGCACGGACCGCGGGATCCGGGACCGGCGAGGTGCCCGGGGCCCCCTGGGGCGCTCCCGCCGGCGCGGTGGCCTCCCCCACCCTAGTCGCGCCGGCGAGCGTTCGCGCGAAGGTAGTCGGCGACCTCGCGGATCGTCGTGCCCGGCCCGAAGACCGCGGCGATCCCCACCTCCTTGAGGGCCGGCACGTCGTCGTCCGGGATGATCCCGCCGGCGGTCACCAGGACGTCGTCGAGCCCCGCCTCGCGCAGGAGCCGGGTGATCTTCGGCAGGAGCGTCATATGGGCACCCGAGAGGATCGACAGCCCGACGACGTCGACGTCCTCCTGGAGCGCCGCCGTGACGACCATCTCGGGCGTCTGCCGCAGCCCTGTGTAGACGACCTCGAACCCCTCGTCGCGCAGGCCGCGGGCGAGGACCTTCGCCCCCCGGTCGTGGCCGTCGAGCCCCGGCTTGGCGATGAGGACCTTGAGCGGTCGATCGGTCATGGCTGGATTGTAGGTCGCCGGTCGGCCGCCGCGGCGCCCGCTCAACCGCTGGGCGACCGCCGTTCGAGGTGCGCGAAGAACTCGGCGCGGGTCTTCTCGTTCTTCCGGAACAGGCCGAGGACGGCCGAGGTGGTCATGATCGTGCCCGGCTTGCGGACGCCTCGCATCACGGCGCACAGATGGGTCGCCTCGACCACGACACCGACGCCCTGCGGGGCGAGCCGGTCCATCAGGAAGTCCGCGATCTGCTGCGTCATCCGCTCCTGGACCTGCAGGCGGCGCGCGTACATCTCGACGACCCGGGGGATCTTCGACAGCCCGAGGACCCGGCCCCTGGAGACGTAGGCGACGGAGGCGGTCCCGAAGAAGGGCAGCAGATGATGCTCGCAGAGCGAATAGAAGGGGATGTCCTTGACGACCACCATCTCGCTGTAGTCGACGTCGAAGATCGCCTCGTTGACGAGCCGGTCCGGATCGACGTGGTAGCCGGCCGTCAGCTCGTTGTACATCCGGTGGACGCGGTCCGGCGTGCCGAGCAGCCCCGCGCGGTCGGGGTCCTCGCCGATCTCGACGAGGATCTGGCGGACGGCGGCCTCGACCTTCCCGTTCGGCTCGGCCGCCTGAACGGCCGCCGCGCCCTCGATGGCCACGACGGCGGTCGCCGCGGGCACGTCGAGCCGGCCCTGGGGGCGCTCGCGGCCGGGCAGCTCGCCGATCTCGGTCTCGATCTCGTCGACGAGCTCGCGGACGCTGTCGGAGAGGCGGATCTGGTCGGACATCGGTCCCTCGAGCGGTGTACGACGGGATGGTACCTCCGGGCTCGCGGGGGGCTCGCGAGGCGCCGCTGGATCCGTCCCTCGGCTCAGCCCTCCGGCGCCCCCAGGATCGCCGCCGCGACCTCGACCGGGCGATAGCGCATGAGGTTGTGGGCGTCGTCGGGGAAGCGGGCGACCCGGAGTGGCGGACCGCCCGACGCGGCCAGGGCAGCCGTCGTCGCGTCCAGCGAGCGCCAGTGCATCCCGGCCTCGTCGTCGGCGGCGGCGAGGGCGACGATCGGCGACCGGATGGCCTGGAGGGCGACGAGAGGCTCGGACTCGAACATGGCCCGGACGAACGCCGCCTGGACATGCGGGTGGATCGCCGGCGCGAGCCGCCCGACCGGCAGCTCGACCACCGAGGCTCGGGCCGCCCGCTCCTGGTCCGCGTCCCACGACCGCGGATCGAACGCCGCCCGGTCGGCCAGGAACGCGTCCATCGACCGAAGGACCTCGGGCGGCTCCTCGAGTCCGCGCAGGAACTCGTCGGGCTCGAGCCCGGTCGAGGCTCGCAGGTCCTCCCAGCCGCCATCGACCAGCACGAGGCCGGCGCAGCGCGCCCCGAACCGGGCGGCGGCCCGCGACGCGACGATCGCGCCGAACCCGTGGCCCGCGAGGACGAGCCGGCCGGGACCCGCGAGCCCCGAGCCCTCGGCCACCGCGACGACGTCCTCGGCGAGCGACGAGAGGTCGTAGCCCTGGGTCGGAGCGTCCGAGAGGCCGTGCCCGCGCAGGTCCATCGCGACCACGCGGCGGACGCGCCGGAGCCGTCGCGCCACGGGCGCCCAGCCCCAGGCGGTGCCCGCCAGCCCGTGCACGAGCAGGATGTCCGGGCCCGGATCCCCGGCCGGGTCCTCCGGGCCGCCCCAGTCGAGGAAATGGATGCGGTCGCCCTCCCCGACGACCACCACGAAGCCCTCGGGCTCGGCGCCCTGGTCCGGCGGCGGCACGCGGCCGACCTCGAGGACGGGCGCCATCTCGGGGCGGTGGGCGTCGGAGGGAGGAGGGTCCATCCCGGCTAGCATAGGGAGCCGATGACCAAACGCCGTCGCGGGCCGCACCGCGCTCCGCCCTCTGCCGGCCGTCACGCCCGCTTCGAGCGGCTGGTCGACCGCGCCCTGGCCGCCATCCCGATGCCGTTCGCCGCGGCGCTCCGGGAGGTGGCCATCGTCATCGAGGACGTGCCGACGCGGGCCCAGCTGCGCGAGAGCGAGCTCGATCCGGACGACACCCTCTACGGGCTGTACGAGGGCGTCCCGAGGACCGAATGGGGCGCCGACTGGGTCCCCGTGCCCAACAAGATCACCCTCTTCCGCGTGCCCCTCGAGGCCGACTTCCCTGACCCTGACGACCTCGCCGAGGAGGTCCGGGTCACCGTGATGCACGAGCTCGCCCATCACCTCGGGATCGACGACGACCGCCTGGAGGAGCTCGGGCTCGAGTAGCGGGCCCGGCGGCGCCGCCGGGCGCCGATGACGGGACGACCGTCGACGCCTCGCTCAGATGGGCCGCAGGACGGCCGAGACGCCGGCCACCGACGCGAGCAGGGCCAGCACCATCCCGACCGCCATCGGCACGCTGACCCACCGGACGCGGCGAGCCGTCGGCCCCTCCCGGGCGGCGTCGAGACCACCCACGAAGTGCGTCAGCCCCACGAACGCGACGACCTGCGGCGCCGCCGCGATCGCGCTGACCGTGAAGATCAGCGAGCCGACGGCGGCCGTCCCGAGCAGGGCCACGACGAGCGTCGCGAAGGTCGTCGGCGAACCCGACTCGAAGCCGAGCCCCAGGACGTCGGCGAGGCGGCCCATGATGTCGAGACCGGTCAGGACCCCGAGCACGAGCAGCGTCTGGGCCAGCGCCTCGGCGATCGCCACCACGATCGCCAGGCGCCAGCGCACCCGGGCGAGCGCGAACGACCGCCGGATCGCCTCGATGGCCGGAACCCCGCCGAGGACGATCCCCGACAGGACGTACGCGAACGGGATGCTGAGCGCGGTCGTCGCGACGAGCCCGATCGCCGTCAGCGCCTCCGACGAGCCCGCGACCAGTCCCGCCGCGACGTCGGTCACGCCATTCGAGACGAGCGCGATCGGCAGCTGGATGACGATCGTCGCGCCGACGACCGGCCAGAAGACCTGGCGCGATCGGCGCAGCGCCTCGTGGGGCGACACGGGACGGCGGACGGCCGCCCCGGCGAGGAGCGAGACCGCGACGATCCGGCTCTCGATCGTGAGGGCGATGAGGGCGAGACCGCCGACGGTCCCGGCCAGGGCGAGCGACCCCGACAGGGCCTGGTCACGCGGCCCGACGAGGGTCGGGTCGGTGGATCCCAGGCGGTCCAAGAACGCCGGGTCCCTGGACGCCAGCACGATGAGCAGGAGGACGAACGGGCCGGCCGCAGCGAGCAGCTGGAAGCCGATCGCCAGCGACGCGGCCCGGAGGAGCGACGACGCGCGGAGCGAGACGTCGAGCCCGGCCGAGACGAGGTCGCGCGGGGTCGGCAGCGGGGGTGGCGCGGTGGACGGCGCCGAGTCGACCGGGCCCGCCGCAGCGGCGTCGGGCTCCGCCGCTCCTCCCTCGCCGCCCGACCCGGGCGTCGGCTCCAGGGAACGGGGGCTTCGTGCCTCCGGTTCGTCCGTCATCTAGAGTCCCGGCAGCGGCGCGGCCGCCGCCAGCAGCTCGCCGAGCCGTCCCACCTCGACGTTCCCGCCCGAGAGGACGGCCGCGACCCGGTCGCCCGGGTGGAGCGGCACCCGACCGAACAGGAGCGCCGCGAGTGCGGCCGCCCCGGCCGGCTCGAGCACCTGCTTGAGCCGTTCGACCGCGAACCGCAGCCCGGCGAGGATCTCGGCGTCGCTGACCAACACGATCCCGTCGAGATAGCGCGCGCACATCGCCAGCGTCCATGCGCCCGCGAAGGGGGCGCCCAGCCCGTCGGCGACGCTGCGGGGATCGATCGGGACCGGCGCCCCGCGCTCGAGCGCCAGGCTCATCGCGTTCGAGGTCTCGGGCTCGACGCCGACGATCCGCACCGAGGGCCGAAGCTCCTTCAGCGCGGCCGAGACCCCGCTGATGAGCCCGCCGCCGCCGATCGCGATGACCGCGACGTCCAGGTCGGGGAGATCCTCGAGGAGCTCGAGGCCGAGCGAGCCGTTGCCGGCGATGACGTCCGGGTCGTCGAACGGGTGGCAGACGAC
>JAPVSP010000003.1:0-3312 GCA_047519685.1 Chloroflexota bacterium | reverse complement strand
CGGCGGCGGCCGAGCGCACCCCGGCCGGCGCACCCTCCGCCCGGGCCCCGCTGGCGGACCTCGCCGTCGAGATCTGCGGCATCCGGTTCCCGAACCCGGTCCTGACGGCCGCCGGGCCGCCCGTCCGGGACGGGCGGGCGCTCCTGGCCTGCGCCGCCGGCGGTGCCGGCGGGCTCGTGTCCAAGACGGTCTCGCGTGTCGCGGCCGTCGTCCCGACCCCGAACATGGCCGAGATCCCGCACGGCTTCGTCAACGCCGAGCTGTGGTCGGAGCTGCCGCCGGAGCGCTGGATCGAGCGCGAGTATGGGCTCGCGAGGTCCGCCGGGCTGCCGCTGATCGTCAGCCTCGGCTATACGGCCGAGGACATCGCCGACCTGGCGCCACGCGTTCGGCCGTTCGCCGACGCCCTCGAGCTCTCGACCCACTACATCGGCGAGGATCCGGGGCCGATGGTCGCCGCCATCCGGGCCGCCAAGGCCCTGGTCGACGTGCCGGTGTTCGTGAAGCTGAGCCCGCTCGGCCGCGAGATGGCGCGCGCCGCCGAGCACGCCCAGGCGGCCGGGGCCGACGCCGTCGTGGCCATCAACTCGTTCGGGCCCGTCCTCGCGATCGACATCGAGACCGGCCGGCCGCGGATGGGAGCGGCCGACGGCTACGGCTGGCTCTCGGGGCCGGCCCTGAAACCGCTCGCGCTGCGCTGCGTGCACGATGTCGCCCGAGCCGTCGACATCCCGGTCATCGGCTGCGGCGGCGTCGCTCGCGGCACGGATGCGATCGAGATGCTGATGGCCGGCGCCTCGGCGGTCCAGGTGTGCACTGCCGCGATCCTGCGCGGACCGACGGTCTTCGGGCGGATCGCCCGCGAGATGGGCGTCTGGCTCGACGCCCACGGTCACGCCAGCGTCGGCGAGGTCCGGGGGCTGACCCTCCGCGAGGCGCCGCCGGAGATCCTGGGGCCGCCGCTGCTCGACGTCGACCTCTGCAACGGCTGCGGGCTGTGCGAGACGTCGTGCACGGCCGGGGCGATCCACGTGCTGGCGGGCAAGGCCGATCTCGACGAGGACGTCTGCACCCGCTGTGGGTTGTGCGTCACCCGCTGCCGGCCCGGCGCGCTCGTCTGGGCGGCGCCGGCCTGACGGATCAGCCCCCGATCGCCTCCAGGACCATCCGGCGCAGGATCCGGCCGGCGACCGTCCGCCGGTAGCTCGCCGTGGAGCGGATGTCGTCGATCGGCCGGATCTCCGTCTCGATCGCGGCCGCCGCGGCGTCGGCGAGCGCCCGGCTCGGGCGGCCGCCCTCGAGGAGCGCCTCGGTCCCGGTCGCCCGGATCGGTCGCTCGGCGACCGACCCCAGGGCGACGCGGACGTCCCGCCAGGCCCGTCCGTCGGGCCGCCAGGCCACCGCCATGGAGACCTTGGCGATCGCCTGGGCCCGTCGCGTGCCGACCTTCCGGAAGCGGACCTCGCGGCCCGGGACGACGGGGATCCGGATGCGCACCAGGAGCTCCCCGGGAGCCAGGGCCGTCCGCCGGTAGCCGGTCCAGAAGGTCGCCGCCGGGATCGCCCGCTCGCCGCCCGGGCCGGCGACGACGAGCGACGCATCGGTCGCGAGCAGGATGGGCAGCATGTCGCCGGCGGGTGACGCGGTCACGGCGTTCCCGCCGATCGTCCCGCGGTTTTGGATCGCCGCGGCGCCGACGCTCGCCGCCGCCTCGCCGAGGGCCGGCAGGCACTCCGCCACGAGCGGCGAGCGTCGGAGGGCCGCGTACGTCGCGAGGGCGCCGACGACGAGCACCTCGCCGTCCCGAACGATCGCCCGCAGCTCGTCCAGCCCCCACAGGTCGACGAGCGGCCGGTCCGGGAGCGCGCCCGCGGCGAGGGCGACCATCAGGTCCGTCCCGCCGGCGATGGGCCGGGCGCCGTCGGCGACGAGTCGGAGCGCCTCCCCCAGGGTCCGGGCCGGATGGACGATCGGCGCGGCTCCCGGGGGCGCGGCGGCCCGCCGGGGCCGTGGCGCCGGCGCTCGCCCGACGGTCCGCCCGGCGCTCGGGCTCCCCGTCCCGGGGGTGGCCGCCCGGGCGATCGCCTCGACGATCCGCATGTAGCCCGTGCACCGGCAGAGGTTGCCCGCGATCGCGTCGCGGATCCCTTCATCCGTCGGCTCGGCACCCGAGTCCAGGAAGGCCCGCGCCGCCATGAGCATGCCCGGCGTGCAGATCCCGCACTGCGTGGCGTCCGCCTCGACGAACGCGGCCTGGACCGGGTCGAGCGCATCGTCGGTCGCCAGCCCCTCGACGGTCCGCACCTCGCGGCCATCGACCTGGCACACCGGGACGAGGCAGCTGTTGACGAGGACGCCATCGACGAGGACGGCACAGGCGCCGCACTCGCCCTCCCCACAGCCCTCCTTGGTGCCCGTCAGCCCCAGCTCGAGCCGCAGGACGTCGAGGAGCCGGCGCCCGCCCGGGGCCGCGAGCTCGACCGGCGCCCCGTTGACGCGGAAGCGGTACGTCGACGGGATCGCGGCCGGACCGGGCGCGGGTGGCTGGAGCAGGGTCATCGCCCGACCTCCGGCGCGGCATCGGCGCCGGCCCCATCGAGCGCGGCGAGGATCCGCTCGGGCGTCGCCGGCAGCTCGGTGATCCAGGCGCCGGTCGCGTCGTGGATCGCCGCGACGACCGCGGGCGCGACGATGTCCATCGGCAGCTCGCCGACGCCCTTCGCGCCGTGCGGCGCGGGCGAGAAGGGCTCCTCGACGAGAATCGCCTCGATCCGCGGCGCGTCGAGCGCCGTCGGGACGAGGTAGGTCGCGAGCCGGTCGTTGAGGAGCTGCCCGTCCTCGACCTTCAGCTCCTCGAGGGTGGCGTAGCCGACGCCCTGGAGCGTGCCGCCCTCGACCTGGCCCGCCGCGAGCCGCGGGTTGACCGCCCGTCCGAGGTCGACGGCCTGGACGACCGAGCGGACCCGGACCTCACCGGTGTCCAGGTCGACGTCCACCTCGGCGACCGCGGCCGAGAAGCTGTAGCAGGGATACGCGTCGCCGCGGTACGTCCGCTCGTCCCAGGCGATGCCCGGATAGCCGCCGAACCGCTCGTCGACGCGGACCGGGCCGTGGATCCGGGCCCAATCGGCGTAGGACTCGGCGAACGGGCGGCCGGTCTGCGCCTCGACCTCGCCTCGCAGCCGCTCGGCCGCCCCGATCAGCAGCCCGCCGACGATCATCGTCGTGCGCGACGCCACCGTCGGGCCGCTGTCCGGGACGAGCGAGGTGTCCTGCGGCGCGATCCCGACGGCCTCGATCGGGAGCCCGAGG
>JAPVSP010000002.1:0-12712 GCA_047519685.1 Chloroflexota bacterium | reverse complement strand
GCCGCGCGCGCTTCCAGAAGGGCGAGTTCGAGGACGCCGCGCGCGCGCTCGAGACCGCCGCCAAGGGCGGCGCCGACCCCGATCTCCTGCGCGAGGCGCGCTACTGGCTCGGCGAGACGTTTTACCGGCTCGGGCGGATCGAGATGGGGGAGTGCATGCGCGTACATCGCGCCGACGAGGGCGTTCATCTCGAGGTGCAGCTGCGGGTCCTCGAACCACAGGAACTTCCCGAGGTGGTAGGACCAGGCCGCCCGCTGGAAGGCCTCGGTGGCGGTCACCAGGCGGGCGTGGGCGGCCGCCTCCTCGGCGAGCTCCCGGTGCATGTCGCCCACGGCCTTCCAGTTCGGCGCCCAGTCCGCCCACTCGGTCGTGTCGGCCAGGACGCGCTCGAAGTCGTTCACGTCCACGCCGTTGGCCACGAAGCGCGGCTTCCAGTGGGCGGCCGCGAGCTGGACCCGGTTCGCCGGCTCCGGGCTCATCGGACGCCGCCCTCGAGACGGCCGGCGAGATCGGCCAGGAACGCCGCCGCCGGCGCCCCATCGACGACCCGATGATCGACCGACAGGGTCAGCGTGACGACCGGTGCGATGACGACCGCGCCGTCGCGCGCCACGACCACGTCACGGACCCGCCCGACGGCGAGGATCGCGGCCTCGGGCGGGTTCACGATGGCCGTGAAGCGATCGACACCCTGCTGGCCGAGGTTCGAGATCGTGAGGACCGCGCCGGTGAGAGCGTCGACGGCAAGCTTGCCGGCCCGGGCACCATCCTGGAGCGCGGTCCGCATGCGGGCGATCGTCGCGAGGTCCTTGGTGTCGGCATCGCGCAGCACGGGCACGAGCAATCCGTCGTCGAGGGCGACCGCGAGCCCCAGGTGGATGCCGTCGGCGGGGACCAGACCGTCGGGGTCGTAGCGCATCGCGAGCCGGGGATGGTCGCGCAGCGTGCGCGCCGTGGCCCAGATCAGGACGTCGGTGTACGAGACCCCGCTGGTGAGGCGGGCCGCGCTGGCGGCGGTCATGTCGACGTCGCGGGAGACCGAGAACTGCGGCACGTCGCGGAACGAGTGGGTCATCCGCTCGGCGATCGCCCGGCGCATCCGGGAGAGTGGCAGCGCGGGGGTCGGGCTGGCGGGCGCCTGCCCGGCCGCCCCACCCTCGCGGGCGGCCTGCGCCGCCTCGACGTCCTCGACCGAGATGCGGACGCCTCGCGCCGGCCGGACGCTCGAGAGGTCGACCCCGAGCTCCCGGGCCCGCTTGCGGGCCGCGGGACTCGCGACGACCCGCTCCTCGTCGATCAGCGGCGAGGACGGATGGGTCGCCGGCATCTCGATGGCCGTCGGCCCCCCCGGCGCGACGGGCGCGGACCGCTCGGCCACGGGCTCGTCGGCGGTGGTGGAGATGAGCGCGATCACCTGGGTGACCGGGATCTCGTCGCCCGCGGCGGCGAGCAGCCGGCGAACGTATCCGGCCACCGGCGACTCGACCTCCATCGTCGCCTTGTCGGTCTCGACCTCGAAGAGGATCTCGCCTTCCTCGACGCGATCGCCCTCCTTCTTGAGCCAGGCCACGAGCCTGCCTTCGTCCATGGTCAGGCCCAGCTTCGGCAGGATGATCGGGGTCACGCTCACCCGACGAGCTCCTTCGCGACGCGGACGATGTCCTCGACCTGCGGGATGACGCCCCGCTCGAGATGCGCCGCGTAGGGGATCGGCGTCTCGGCGCCGGCAAGCCGGCGGGGCGGGGCGTCCAGATCGTCGAACGCCTCCTCGGCCACCAGCGCGGCGATCTCGGCGCCGTAGCCGCCTCGCCTGATCGCCTCGTGGACGACCAGCAGGCGACGCGTCCGGCGGACGCTGGCCAGGACGGTCTCGCGGTCGAGCGGGACCAGCGAGCGCAGGTCGACGACCTCCGCCTCGATCCCCTCGTCGGCGAGCCGCGTCGCGGCCTCGAGCGCGAAGAGGACCTCGCGCGACCAGGTCACGATCGTGAGATCGCGTCCGGGCCGCTTCACGTCGGCCCGCCCGAGCGGGACGAGGTGCTCACCGGCCGGGACCGGCCCCTTGGTCCGGTAGAGGAGCTTGTGCTCGATGAACATGACCGGGTCGTCGTCGCGGATCGAGGCGGTCAGGAGGCCCTTGGCGTCCGCCGGGGTCGCGGGCATCACGACCTTCAGGCCCGCGACGTGGGTGAACCACGCCTCGAGCGACTTCGAGTGCTGGGCCGCATTGCCCCGGCCCGAGCCGCCCTGGGTGCGCACGACGAGCGGCACGCGGGCCTGGCCACCGAACATGAAGCGGTTCTGCGCCGCCTGATTGACGATCTGGTCGATCGCGAGGCCGGAGAAGTCGATGTACATGAGCTCGACGATCGGCCGGAGGCCGGTCAGCGCCGCGCCGACGCCCGCCCCCACGATCCCGATCTCGCTGATCGGCGTCTGCCGGATCCGGTCGGGACCGAACTCCGCGAGCAGGCCCGCCGTCACCTGGAACGCACCCCCGTGCTCGGCGATGTCCTCGCCCATGAGCAGGACCCGCGGGTCGCGCTGCATCTCGAGGCGGAGGGCGTCCCGGAGCGCCTCGGCGTAGAAGCGCTCGTTCGTGGCCGGGGCCGTCCCGAGCGCCGCCATCTCAGTAGCTGGCATAGATCTCCTCCGGCGTGATCGGTGAGGCGAGCGGTCCGGTCTCCGCCCAGGCGATCGCGCGCTCGGTCTCCTCGTCCACCGCGCGATCGATCGCGTCGAGCTCGGCGTCGGTGGCGACGCCGGCCGAGGTCAGCCACGCCCGGGCGTTCGTGAGCGGGTCGAACGTGGCGCGCCAGGTCTCGATCTCCTCCTTCGTCCGGTACTGCTGGGGGTCGCCGTAGTAGTGGCCCTCATGTCGGTAGGACTCCGCGACGATGAGCGTCGGCCCGCCACCGCCGCGCGCCCTGGCGATGGCCTCGCCGGCGACCTCGTAGACGGCTCTGACATCACGGCCGTCGACGTTCACGCCGGGCATGCCGTAGCCGATGGCCCGCGACGCGATGTCCTCGACCGCGAACGCCTTGCCGGCAGGGAGGCTCTCGGCGTACTGGTTGTTCTCGCACACGTAGATCGCGGGCAGCTTCCAGATCGCCGCCAGATTCAGCGACTCGTGGAACGTGCCCTGGTTCGCGGCGCCGTCGCCGAAGAAGGAGACGGCGACCTGGTCGGTGCCGAGCTGCCGTGCGGTGAGGGCGGCCCCGGTCGCGATCGGGATGCCGCCACCCACGATCCCGTTCGCCCCGAGGTTGCCCTTCGACGTGTCGGCGATGTGCATCGAGCCACCCCGGCCGCGGCAGTAGCCAGTCTCGCGGCCGAGCAGCTCGGCGAACATCTTCCCCAGATCGGCACGCTTGGCGATGCAGTGGCCGTGACCACGGTGGGTCGACGTGATCCAGTCGTCATCGCGGAGGTGGGCGCAGACACCGGCGGCGATCGCCTCCTCGCCGGCGTAGCTGTGGATCGTGCCCCAGATCTTGTTCTCGCTGAAGAGGGTCGTCGCGCGCTGCTCGAACCGGCGGATCGTCCGCATCACGCGGTAGAGCTCGAGTGCGGTCGCCCTGTCGATCGTCATCTGCTCCTCCTCACGGGATCAGCATCACGCGGATCGCACCGTCCCGGCGTTCGGTGAACGTCGCCCAGGCGTCCGCGAAGCGGTCGAGCGGGAAGTGGTGCGTCGTCAGGCTGGCCACGTCGATCCCCCCGCGCGCGAGCAGCTCCAGCGCTCGGCCGGAGACGCCCATCGGGTTCGCCACCGAGCCGAGCACGTCGAGGTGGCCGCGAACGATCGTCGAGAGGTCGACGCCCGACAGCTCGACCCCCTGGCCGGTCGCCCCGCCGAGGACCACCCGGCCGCCGCGGCGGGCCGTCGCGATCGCCAGTCTCGCCGCCTCGGCGGTCCCGGCGAACTCGACGACGAGGTCGGCCGATCCCGCGAGCCGGCCGGCCTCGCGCTCGTCGACCGCGGCATCGACGAAGCGGGCGGCGCGGGCGAGCCGCTCGCCGCGGCCGACGATCGTGACCCGGCCGGCGCCGCCGGCGCGGGCGAGTTGCGCGGCACACAGCCCGATCGCCCCTGGCCCGATGACGACGACGGACTCGCCCGGGCGGAGCCGCCCGCGCTCGAGGGCCCAGAGGGCGACGCCGAGGTTGTCGGTCCACGCGCCGTCGGCGGTGGAGACGGCGTCGGGCAGCGCGTGGAGCGCGGCGACCGGCACGCTCGCGAACTCGGCCAGTCCGCCGGCGATCGTGAAGCCGATGTGGGCGTGCCCCGTCTCGGGCCGGCCGTAGTTCAGGCACAGGTTGTAGAGCCCTTCGCGACAGCGGTCGCAGATCCCGCAGCCGACGTGGACCTCGACCCCGACCCGGGTCCCGGGCGTCGGGCCGTCCGTCCGCGGGCCGAGGCCGACGACCGTGCCGGCGAACTCGTGGCCCGGGATGTGCGGGAAGCGCGTGCCGGCGAACTGCCCGGCGAGGACCTTCCGGTCGGTCGCGCAGACCATCGACGCCTCGACCCGAAGGAGGGCGTGGCCCGCCGCCGGGTCGGGAGACGGCACGTCGGCGACGACGAACCGGCCGGGCGATTCGAAGACGACCGCGCGCATCCGCGGCGGGAGGCTCATGCGGTCAGCTCCCGGGGGGATCCGGGGACGGGCGACGCGCGGAGCTCGGCCGCACCGGCGCCGGGGGCGAGGACCTCGCGCGCACCGGCGGCGGGGGCGAGGACCTCGCGCGCGCCTGCGCTCACGGCCGCACCGTCGGGTCCGCGGCCGGGATCATGGCTCGACGATGACCTTCAGCGCCCCGTCGACCCGCTCGTTGAACGTCCGGAGCGCCTCGGGGAACTGGCGGAGCGGGAAGTGGTGGGTGATCAGCCGGCCGGCCGGGATCCGGCCGTCCGCGATGAGCGGGATGACCTCCTCCATCGTGTTCCGGTTCGCTCGGACGCCGTAGAGGTCGATCTCCTCCAGGACGATCTTCTGGAAGTCCACCGCCGTCCGCTCCTTGGGGATCCCGGTGAACGCCACCCGGCCTCCCTTGCGGACCATCCCGATCGCCTGGCCGACGGAATCCCGCGAGCCGGCCGAGTCGACCGCCACGTCCACCCCGAGTCCGCCGGCCCAGTCGCGGACCCGGGCCACGGGATCGCCGTCGTGGTAGTCCACCGTCTCGAAGCCGAGCTCGCGGGCCCGCTCGAGGCGCCTGCCGCCCCCGACCACGATGACCCGCGCCGCACCGAGGGCCCGCGCGCACATCGCCACGAGGAGACCCATCCCGCCGGAGCCGACCGAGGCGACGACATCGCCGGGCTCGATGCCTGGGCGCCTGACCGAGTGGAGGGCGATCGACGCGGTGTCGCACAGCGCGGCGGTGTCGAACGGCATGTCATCCGGGATCCTGAAGACGCTCTTGATCGTGTGGACGACGTACTCGGCGTAGGCGCCCTGGGAGTAGTGGCC
This sequence comes from Chloroflexota bacterium, assembly GCA_047519685.1. GTDB lineage: Bacteria > Chloroflexota > Limnocylindria > Limnocylindrales > CSP1-4 > JAPVSP01. The sequence goes on along the minus strand of JAPVSP010000002.1, from coordinate 7,232 downwards.
GTACTGGCGATGCCCGAGGTCCTCGCGTCCGTAGTTGAAGCACAGGTTGTAGCGGCCGATCCGGCACATCCGACAGTAGCCGCAGCCGGAATGGGAGGTCCCGGCGACGCGCGTCCCGGCGGTGAACCCGTTCTGCTCGGCGACCGGCCCGGCCGCGACGACCTCGCCGGACCACTCGTGGCCGGGGATGAACGGGTATGCGCGCGGCCATCGCCCGGCGAAGCTGCCCTCGATGATCTCGGCGTCGGTACCGCAGATCGCGATCGCGCGGACCCGGCACAGCACCTCGTTCGCCGCCGGCTCGGGCTGCGGGACGTCGCGGATCTCGAAGGCGTGCGGAGCGGTGAGCACGAGCGCGTCCATGGCTACTCCTCCACGAAGGCGGCGACGCGACAGATGCAGCCCTCGCCACCCTGCCAGCGCCAGGGGAAGGCGCCGAGGTCGACCCGTCTGCCGGCGACCTCGGCGATCTCCCCGCCGAGGTTCTCGAGCATCGAGATGTCGTTCCGTGCCGTCGCGTAATGGATGTACTCGAAGTCCTTCTGGGGCAGCGTCTCCTCGATCGGCCGGTCGGTCATCGCCTCGTATTCGGCGACGAGGTCCGGCCGCATCAGGCGGACCCGCGTGTGCAGGGAGTGGTCGATCGAGGCGAGGTCCGCGCCGATCCACTTGATCCGGCGGGCGATCAGCTCGTCGACGACCTCGGGCCGGGGGCCCGGATGGCGGTCGAAGTAGGTCACGTCGTCGCGCGTCGGCTTCGTCCAGTTGAACCGGTCCCAGCCGGTGTAGAGGACGACGATGTCTCCCTCGCGGATCGACTCGCCTCGCGGGAGGTGGGCCTCGATGTCGGCGAGGCTGTAGTAGCTCCAGGGCCTCGTGATCGGGCGGAGGTCGATCACGAGGCCCGTCCCGTAGAGGTCGCTGAGCTCGATGCGGCCGAGGTCCCGGCCCGTCTCGCAGTAGTGGCTCGGCGCGTCGATGTGCGTGCCGGTGTGCATGTTCGTCTTCACCAGCATCGTGCTCTTGCGGTCCCGGTGGTGGGTCGTGATGTCGGTGACCTCGACCGAGGCGAACTGGGGCCAGGTGGGCATCCGATCGCCCCATGGCTGGGTCAGGTCGACGAGGCGTGTCATGGCTGGGCTCCGGTGGTCATCGGGGACTGCCTCACGGTTGGGCTGGCGCGGCCGAGGATCCGCGGATGACGAGCTCGGTGGGCAGGGTCAGGCGGACGTCGACGATCGGCCGACCCTCCAGTCGGTCGATGAGCAGGTGCGCCCCGGCGACGCCCATCTCCAGCTGCGGCACGCGGACGGTCGTGAGCGCGGGCTCGAGCAGGCCGGCCAGCGGGATGTCGTTGAAGCCGACGATCGAGAGGTCGCGCGGGACGCGGGCGCCGATCTCCCGGAGTCGCTTGAGCATGCCGATGGCGATGAGGTCGTTGGCGGCGAAGACGGCCGTCGGCCGGGCGGGCCCGTCGCGCAGGATCCCGAGCGCCTGATGGCCGGCCTCCTCTGAGAACGCCTCGGCCTCGACCACGAGCGCGGGCTCGTCGGCCAGGCCGTACGCGAGGACCCCGGCCCGATACCCCTCGAGCCGGTCGACGCCCGTCGTCGTGTTCTGCGGTCCGGCGATGTGACCGACCCGACGATGGCCGAGGGCGGCGAGATGGGCGACCACCTCGACGGCCGCGGCATGGTTGTCGACGACCACCGCGAGGTCCCGGGCGTCCTGGGTCGCGCGGTTGAGGAGGACGAACGGGAAGGCCTCCTCGCGCAGCTCCGCGATGGTGTCGTCGGCCATCTGGGAGGACGCGATGAGGAGGCCGTCGACCTGGCGCTGGCGGAGGACGCGCAGGTAGGTGGCCTCCCGTTCCGGCTCGTCCTCGGAGTTGCACAGGATGAGGTTGTAGCCCCGCTCGCGGGCCGCGTCCTCGGCCCCCTTGATGATCGACGAGAAGAACGGGTTCGTGATGTCCGGGACGAGCATCCCGAGCGTCAGCGTCCGTTGCAGCCGGAGGCTGCGGGCCAGGGCCGAGGGCCGGTAGCCGAGGCGGTCGGCGGCGTCGAGGACGCGCTGGCGGGTGGCCGGCGCGATCATCGACCCGGCGTGGCCGTTGAGGACGCGCGACACCGTCGACGGGTGGACGCCGGCCTCCGACGCCACGTCGGTGATGGTCGCTCGAGCCCTCGTCGCGCCCATCGGGCTACCCCGCAGCGCCGGTCATACCGCGGCGCTCTCGCCGAGGTAGAGGCGCTTGACCTGTGGGTCGTCGAGCAGCCGCTGGCCCTCGCCGCGCAGCTTGATGGCGCCGAGCTCCATGACGCAGCCGGTCCGGGCGGTGCCGAGCCCGGTCCGAGCGTTCTGCTCGACGAGCAGGATCGTCACCCCCTGCTCGTTGAGCTCGCGCATCTTGGTCACGACGGTGCGGGCGGCCCGTGGCTCCAGGCCGAGCGTCGGCTCGTCGAGGAGCAGGAGGCGTGGCGCGGTGACGATCGCGCGGGCCATCTCGACCTGCTTCTGCTCGCCGCCGCTGAGGAGGCCGGCCCGCCGGTCGGCCTGCTCGACGACGATCGGGAAGAGACCCGCGGCGGCGCGCAGCCGCTCGCGGGCAATGGCCCGATCGCGGATGCTGTAGGCGCCCATGAGCAGGTTCTCGTGGACCGTCATCTGCGGGAACGTGCTCCGGCCCTGCGGGACGTGGGCGATGCCGTGCCGGAAGAGGAGGTCCGGTCGCCAGCCCCCCACGTCCGTCCCGTCGAACCGGATCGTGCCGCGGCGCGGCCGGAGGATCCCCGAGATGACCCGCAGGAGGGTCGACTTCCCGGCCCCGTTCGGTCCGATGAGGCAGACGAAGTCGCCCGGTGCCAGGGCGAGGTCCACGCCGCGGAGGACGTCGCCGCCGCTGCCGTAGCCCGCGTGGAGAGCCTCGATCTCGAGCAGCATCGTCAGTCTCCGAGGTACGCGTCGAGGACGACGGGGTTCTCGCGGACGGTCTCGGGGGAGCCCTGCGCGATGACGGTCCCGCGGTGCATGACGATGACCGGGTCGCACAGGTTCATGACGAAGCCCATGTTGTGCTCGATGATCAGGAACGTCACGCCGCGCCCGTGGAGCTCGCGGACATGGCCGGCGACCTTCTCGATCATCACCGGGTTCAGCCCGCCGGCCGGCTCGTCGAGCATCACGATCTCGGGCTCGGCCATCAGCGCGGCAGCGAGCTCGAGGAGCTTCTGCTGGCCGAACGAGAGGCTGCCGGCCTGCTGGTGCCGAAGCTCCTGGAGGCCGACGAACTCGAGGAGCGCCTCCGCCCGCTCGCGCTCGTGGCCCTTGATCGCCGCCGTGAAGAGGGACCGGAGCGTGAGCTGACGGACCGGCACGATCATGTTCTCGAGCACGGTCATCCGTCGGAAGATCCGGGTCACCTGGAACGTCCGCATGACGCCGAGGTGGACGATGTCGCTGGGCCGGCGCCCGATGACCGGGATGCCCCGGACGTGGATCTGGCCGCGCTCCGGCTTGTAGAAGCCGGTGATGCAGTTGAACAGCGTGGTCTTGCCCGAGCCGTTCGGACCGATGAGCGCGGTGATGCTGCCCTTCTTCACCGTGAGCGAGCAGTCGGTGAGGGCCCGGATCCCGCCGAACGACTTGTCGACCCCGGCGACGGTCAGGCAGGCTGACGCGTCCCGGACGGCCCCGTCGGCCGCCGCGGCGGGCAGGGGCATGGCGGTCACGATGCCGCTCCCGGGAGCCGCTCGCTGGTGGCGTCCGCGGGGCGCGCCTCGCTCCGGCCGCCGCGCCAGGTGCTCCAGGTCGTGATGATCCCGTCGGGCAGGAACATCACCACGAGAACGAGGATGACGCCGAGCGCGACCAGGTGGACCTGGCCGGCGATCTCGGACGGGGTCAGGTAGATGAGGTACTGCGAGAGCGGCTGGATGATGAACGCCCCGAGCACCGGGCCCCAGACCGTTCCGCGGCTCCCGACCAGGCTCATGATGATCAGGTTGAGGGTGATGATCAGCTCGAACGCGAGGTCCGGGTCGACGTAGTTCAGGTACTGGGCGTGCAGCGCGCCGGCCGCCCCGGCGAACGAGACGCTGATCGCGAAGGCCAGGATCTTGTAGAGGGACGTGTTCACCCCGGAGCCGTCCGCCTTGCCCTCCTCTTCGCGGATCGCGACGAGCCCCAGACCGAACTTGGAGCGCCGGATCGCGATCGAGACGAGGATCGCAACGACCAGGAGGACGAGCATCGAGTAATAGAACGGCAGGATGACGACCCCGCCGGGCAGCTTGAGCAGGGGCAGGTAGAGGCCGGCGCTGCCGCCCGTGAGGCCGCGCCAGTTGAGCGCGATGAGCTGGATGACGTAGGTGAACGTCAGGGTCACGATGACGAACGAGGTGCCCCGTGCGCGGAGCGAGACCCAGCCCAGGCCGGCACCGACGACCGCCGCGAGGAGCCCGACGAACGGGGCGCTGACGAAGACCGGGATCCCGAGATGGACGACGAGCAGCGCGGCGACGTACGACCCGAGCCCGAAGAACCCGACGTGGCCGAGCGAGACGTAGCCGGCGTAGCCGCCCATGATGTCCCAGCCGACCGACATCGCGGCGTACATGAAGGTGAACAGGAGCAGGTCCAGGTAGAAGCCCTCGTGCACGAAGACGGGGAGGACGACGAAGAGCGCGAGGGCGAGCAGCGGTGCGATCCTGCGCGCACGCATCGGGTTACAGGCTTTCCCGGGCGGTCGTGCCGAACAGGCCGCGGGGCCGCACGATGAGGACGCCGAAGAGGAACGCGTAGAAGACGAGCGGCGCCCAGTTGAGCGAGAGGGTCACCGTCGCCACCTGCTCGGCCAGGCCCAGGATCATCGCCGCGACGAACGTGCCCCGCAGGCTTCCCAGGCCGCCCAGCACGACGATCGCGAGCAGCTTCCCGATCCAGAGCCAGTGCGTCGCCGGGTAGAAGGCGAAGAGCATCCCCAGGAGCGGCCCGCCGGCCGAGGCCATCGAGACGCCGAGCGCGAACGCGATCATGGTCACCTGGTCCACGTTGACTCCGACCAGTGCCGCGCTGCGCGGGTCCTGGGTCGTCGCCCGGATCGCTCGGCCGAGGTCGCTCCGCGCGAGGAGGAGGAAGAGCGCGCCGAGGAGGACGAGCGCCACACCTCCCGAGAGCAGCCGCACGAGCGGCACGTAGAACCCGCCGACCTCGAAGCTGTTCAGCGAGTACGACGTGTTGATCGCCTGGAACGACGACGACCAGAGGCTGCCCTGGAGCCCCTCGAGGATGATCGCGAAGCCGAAGGTGACGAGCACGCTGAGCGTGAGGTCGCGCCCACCGAGGCGACGGAGGATCGCCCACTGGGCGAGCGCGCCAGCCACGAAGAAGATCGGCATGACGACCACGATCGAGACGATCGGATCCAGGGCGAGCGTCTTGAAGAGCATCCACGAGACGTAGGCCGCCATCACGATCATGGCCCCGTGCGCCACGTTGACGACACGCATGATCCCGAAGATCAACGTCAGGCCCGAGGCCATGAGCGCGTAGACGCCGCCGGTGAGGATGCCCAGGACGATGCTCTGGACGAGGAGTTCCGCGTTCACCAGGAGATACCCCTGTGGAGCTCGTCGGGTCGAGGATCACCTCCCCGGCCGGAGCCGGGGAGGTGATGCGCGTGGGCTCCGAAGCTCACCAGCTCGGCTTCGGGTACTGCGGATCCGCGTCCTTGTTCGGGTCGTTCGCCGGAGCGACGACGTGCAGCTTGCCGGACAGGTACTGCTCGAGGAGGTAGCTGCCGTTGGGCCGGCCGATGGCATCCCAGCCGATCATGCCCTGGACCGTCTGCACGGAGTTCGCGTGCAGCCAGTCGGCGATCTTGGTGTTGTCGAGGGACTGCGTCCCGTTGACGGCCGCCTGCAGGACCTGGCCGACCGAGTAGCCCTCGGCCGCCTCGCCGGGGATGTCGGTCTCCTTGGGGAACATCGTGTGGTAGTCGGCGACGAACTTGTCGTTGTTCGGCGCCTTCGAATTCTGGATCCAGCCGTCGCCGGTGAAGATGCCGTTCACCTTGTCGGCGAGCGCCTGCTCGAACGGGCCGGTCGTGCTCGGACCGCTCGTGAAGTAGATCGCCTTGGGCTGGTAGTTGATGGAGGCGTAGGCCTGGACCTGGGCCACGGCGTCGTCGAAGATCGTGCCGCCGAGGACGATCTCGGCGCCCGACGCCTTGACCGCGGCCGCGATCGACGCGAAGTCGGTCTGGGTCGGCGGGTAGACGTCGTGGTAGACGGTCTTGATGCCGGCCCCTTCGAGCGTGGCCTGGGCGCCGTCCTCGGTGGCCTTGACGAACGGATCGTCCTGCTGCGGGTACGCGGCGGTCTTCGGCCGCTGGTCGGCCGGCAGCGACAGGATGTAGTTGACGAATGGGTCGGCCTGGTGTTCGGCCGTCGCGGGCTGGACGAAGAACGTGTAGTGGAACTGGCGGTCGAAGACACCGGGCGCGCCGCCCGCGCCCTCGATGAACGCGTACTTGTACTTCTCGGCGATCGCCGAGGTCGGGATCGTCAGGGCGGACGAGAAAGGACCGAACAGGAGATCGACCTTGTCGACCGTGACGAGCCGCTCGATCTGGCTCACCGCCGTGTCGGCGAGGCTCTGGTTGTCGTATTCCTTCAGGACGACCTTGCGGCCGAGGAGGCCGCCGGCGTCGTTGATCTCCTTGACCCAGACCTGGTAGCCATGCTCGATGCCGGTGCCCGGGTCGGACTTGTCGCCGGTGAGGGCCTGTGAGACGCCGATGACGATCGGCTGATCGCACGGCGGGACCGGGCAGGCCGCCGACGCCGACGCGGATGGCGCGCTCGACGCGCCCGACGCGGCCGCGGATGCGGCCGTCGACGCCGCGGGGCTGGGGGACGCGGCCGCCGAGCACCCCGCGAGGGCGAGCGCACCCGCGGCGAGCCACACGAGGAGGGGACGGACGCCCGGAACGTCGATCGACCGGTTCGAGCGGAGCATGGTTCGCTGTCCTCGCTTCCTGTCTGGGGGCTGACCGGAAATCGATTGCGGTGATGGCGGACTATCAGGCCGCGAGGCCGCCATGTCAATACCGGGATCGCCGGCCGCCGTTCCGCCCGGCGCCCGATGCGGCTGGCGAGACGGCGGCGCGCTCCCTCAGGGCGTCGCGAGGGCGGGCGGCCCGTGCCTGTCGGTCAGGGTCGATCGCGCGG
>JAPVSP010000001.1:0-13842 GCA_047519685.1 Chloroflexota bacterium | reverse complement strand
TGACCCAGACCCGCTCGATCCCGCTCGTCCTCGCGATGAGGGACTGGCCCACGACCTCCTGGCCGTCCCGGAGCCGCGCGTGGAGCACGAGCGGCCGGGGTGACGCGGGGAGGACCTGGCCACGGACGGCCAGGACGCGGTTCATCTGCCGGACGCCCTCCTCGAAGTCGCCCCCCTCGATGGCCGCCATCGCCGCGATCAGGAGGTTCCCGATCGCGTGTCCGGCAAGCGTGTCGGGATCCGCGTCGGATGGGCGCGAGGCGTCGGTCGGGAAGCGGTACTGGAGCAGCCGGCCCATGAGCGGCTCCGCGTCGGCGAGCGCGACGATGCAGTTCCGGATGTCGCCCACCGGCGGGACGCCGAGGAACTCCCGGAGCATCCCGGACGAGCCGCCGTCGTCGGCGACCGTGACGATGGCGCTGAGGTTGCTGGTGTGCTCCTTGAGGCCACGCAGGAGGGCCGACAGGCCGGTCCCGCCACCGATCGCGACGATCCGCGGCCCGCGGGCGAGGAACCGCTTCTGATAGATGACCTCGACGAACGGCTGGTCGGCGTCGAGCGGACGGAAGGGCTCGGTGAGCGCCCGGACGAGCCGATACGAGCCGAGCACGAAGAGCCCGACGCCGAGACCGGCGAGGATCGCGCCACGCGCCGCGTACGGCAGGAACTGCAGGGTCGCGACGTACAGGACCGCCTGGAGCGGGCCCGTCACGTCGACGTCGCGATAGACCTGGCGAAGGACGAGCGCACCGGCGAGGGCGAGGAGCAGCTCCCCGACGAAGACGACTGCCAGCCAGCGCTTGACGCCCATGCCCGGACGGAGCCAGCGCCGGAGGTTCATGCCCGGTCCAGCTCGCGATGGAACACGGCCACGCTGCCCAGGTCGCGCTCGCGCAGCCAGCCGGCGAGCTCCTCCGCGATGACGATCGAGCGGTGATAGCCGCCCGTGCAACCGATCCCGATCGTCAGCCGGGTCCGACCCTCGGCGGTGTACGCCGGGACGCTGAACTCGAGCAGACCCTGGACCAGCGACAGGAAGCGCCGGGCCCCCGGCTGAGTGAGCACGAAGTCCCGGACGGCCTCGGTCAGGCCGGAGATCTGGCGTAGCTCGGGGACGTAGTACGGGTTGTCCATGAACCTGACATCGAAGAGGAGGTCGGCCTCGAGGGGGATCCCGAACTTGTAGCCGAAGCTGATGAGCTGGATCGACAGTCGATCCTGTGCTGGTCCGCTCCCCAGCTGGGAGAAGAGACGCTCGCGGAGCTCGCGGAGTGACAGGTCCGAGGTGTCGACGACGACGTCGGCCTCGTCCCGGATGGGGTCCAGCAGCCGTCGCTCCTCGGCCACCGAGCTCGCGATCCCGCGATGGTCGGCCAGGGGATGCCGATGGCGCGTCTCCGAGAAGCGGCGGATGAGGATCTCGTCGCGCGCCTCGAGGAACACCACCTGGGGCCGGATGCCGCGGCCCTCGAGCGCACCCCGCATGGCCGCCAGCGCGAGCGGGGCGTCGCCGGCCCGGACGTCGAGGACGATGGCGAACCGCCTGAACCGGGCCCGGTCGTTCGAGACGAGCTCCGCGAGCGACGGCAGGAGCTCGCCGGGGAGGTTGTCGACGACGCTGTAGCCGAGGTCCTCGAACAGCTTGGCGGCGGCCGTCTTCCCGGCTCCGGAGAGGCCGCTCAAGATGACGACGTGCTCGCCCTCACCCTCGGGCGGCGGGACAGGCTCGTCGGGCCGAGACTCGATGGCCATCGGCCGCAGTGTACCCCGGCCACCATCCCCGGCCGCGGGCTCCCGACCCTTCAGCGGCCCGTGCGGGCGATGACGAAGACGGTGCCCTCGAACAGGATGTACATGGTGATCCCCAGGACGAGCGGGCTGACGATGTCGCCGCCGGGCGTGATGACGGCCGAGAAGACGGCCACGCCGAGGATCACCATCCGCCGCGCCCCCTTCAGACGCGCCGAGGTGAGGATCCCGACCCGCGACAGCCCGAAGAGGAGGATCGGGAACTCCATGACCAGCCCGAAGCCCAGGAACAGGGTGGTGACGAAGTCGAAGTACGGTCCGGCGGCGATGTTCGCCACCAGGACCTTGTCGGTGAAGCTCAGAAGGAAGGCGGTGGCGAAGGGCAGGACGATGTACGCGACGCCGACCCCGATGGCGAAGAACACGAGCGCGAGCGGGACCCACGGTCGGACGATCCGACGCTCGTCCGGCGTCAGGCCGGGCGCGACGAACGCCCAGGCCTGATACAGGATGATCGGCATCGCCATGATGATGCCGGCGACCATCGAGATCTTCATCGTGATGATGAAGGCGTCGCCGGGTCCGAGGACCTGGACCTGGTGGGTCGGCAGCGGGCTGATGAGGAAGTCCCGGATGGGGGTCGAGAAGAAGAAGCCGACGACGGTCCCGAGGGCGATGGCCAGCACCGACTTGAAGATCCGGGTCCGCAGCTCGGAGAGGTGGTCGACCAGCGACATCACCCTCTCCTCGCCCGGCGCGACGGCCGGCGAGGGCGGGCCTGGCTCGGGCACGAGTGGCAGGCGCTCCGTCAGGCCGCCCTCGCGGAGCGCGTCGGCATCAGCCATCGGTCGACGCGGGGGCGGTCAGGCCTTCGGCTCGGAGCCGATCTCGTTGGGTGTCGCCTGCCCGGACAGCACGTTCGCGTCGGGGGCCGCCGGGGTGGTGACCACCGGCACGGCCTCGGGCGCCGTCGGCGGTGCGACGGGCGCCGCCGCCGCGGCCACCGCGGGAGCGGTCTGGGCCGCCACGGATGCCGCCGGCTGGTACGGCGCGGGCGGCTGGACCGCCGGCGTGACGTCGAGCTTCGCGGCGTCCTGGACGTCGGAGGCCGCCTTGCGGAACTCGCGGATGCTCTTGCCGAGCGCGGTGCCGACCTCGGGCAGCTTGCCCGGGCCGATGACCAGCAACGCGATCACCAGGATGATGATCAGCTCTGGGAGTCCGATGTTCGGGAGCGGCATGGAGAGGTTCGGACCTCGATGCGGGTGGGCGACGACCGGCCCGCGCCGGTCGCGCCGAGGCCGACCTACGATAGCACAGGGAGTCGGCGTGCCCACGCTCGAGCGGCCGCCGCGACACGCTCGAACGGATCGCTCGGGGATGCATCGGCCAGGGTCGCGCTCGCGGCCGACGCGATCGCGCGTGAGACGTTGACCAGCAGCCCGTCGCCGGCACGGCCCCCGGCCGGCGGCGCGGACGCCGGGCCGGCCCGCAGGACAGGTCCGACCGCGCCGCCCTGGGTGCCGACGCCCGGGACGAGGAAGGCGAGACCGGGGGCGACCGCGCGGATCCGCTCGAGCTCGGCCGGCGCCGTGGCACCGACGACGAGGCCCACGGTCCCGCCGGGCCCCCAGCCCGCGGCCCGGCGGGCGACCCGCAGGTGGAGCGGCTCCTCGGGGCCGCCGGCGTCCTCGGTGACGATCAGGTCCTGGAGCTCGCCCGCGCCCGGGTTGGACGTCCGGCACAGGACGTAGGCGAACCGATCGATCCGGTCCAGCAGCGGCTCGATCGCCTCCTCACCGAGATACGGGTTGACGGTCACCGCGTCCGCGCCGAGCCGGTCGAACAGCGCCACCGCCTGACGGGCAGCGGTCGAGCCGATGTCGGCGCGCTTGGCGTCGGCGACCACCGGCAGATCGCCCGGGAGGGATCCCCGAAGTCGCTCCAGGGCGGCGATCCCTGGCGCCCCGAAGGCCTCGAAGAACGCCAGGTTCGGCTTGACGGCCGCCACGAACGGCCCGGCGGCCTCGAGCACCAGCGAGCAGAACCGTTCCACCCCACCGACGTCCGGGGCGAACCCGCTGGGGAGCGCGCCGGGGTCCGGGTCGAGGCCCAGGCACAGCACGGTCCCCGTCGCCAAGGAACGCAAGGCGAGGCGCTCGAGGTAGGCGCTCACGGTCCGGCTCAGGGGCTCGGCGACGGCGACGCCGGTGTGGATGCGCCCGCCGAGGCCGCCGGCGACGGTGAGGGCGGAAGCTGTTCGGCCGGGATGTACCACGACGGCCGGGACGCGGCGTCCAGCCCGCTGACGCTCGTCAGGTCGATCGAATCCTTGATCGAGAACGCCGGCGCACTCCCCCCGAGCACGGCCATCCGCAGGTCGACGATCCCACCCTTGACGTGCAGGTACGCGATGGCGGCGCCGCCGGGCGACCAGGCCGGAGACCAGGAGGAGCCGTCGGTCGTGACGCGGAGGACCTCGGCGCCGTTCGACGCGTCGAGGACGACGACATCCGTCCCGAAGGCGCTCGTCTTCGTCGCCGCGACGTACTTGCCGTCCGGCGACCAGGATGGGGCGAGGTAACCGGGGCCGGTCAGGGCGGAGCTCTTCTTCGTCGCCGGGTCCCAGCGCCAGATCGACGGCGTGCCGCGCTGGCCGTCTCGATCGTCGCGCACGTACAGGAGCGCGCCCCCATCCGGGCGCCAGGCGGGATCCTGGTGCCCGAGCGGCGGCGCCTCGCGCGTGCCGGGCACGACCGAGAACTTGCCGGTCGCGACGTCGAAGACCTGGAGGACGACGTCGCTCTTGAACGGATCCGGCCCATCGGACACGACCGCCACCTGGTTCGGGTCGGCCGGGTCCGGGGTCGGCTCGCGGATCCAGAAGAAGAAGCCGTACTTGCCCCGGGTGAACCTGCCGGAGGCCAGCTGCGCCGGGTCGCTGCCATCGGGGGCCATCCGCATGAGCAGCGGGTACTTGAGCCAGTAGTCAGCCGGCAGGCCGCCGTCGCCCGGCCAGATCGCCCGCTCGGCGACCGTCCGGATGAAGTAGATCCACTTGCCGTCGGGCGACCAGGACGGCATCGAGTCGTTGCCGCCGGTCGTGAGCTGCGTCGCCTCGGCGCCGCTCTGCACCCAGATGCTGCCCTGCTTGGCGTAGACGATCGACCCGGGGACGTCCGCTCGGGGGTCCCTCGGGACGATCACGACGTTCGAGGGCGCGGCGGTCGCCTCCCCGGTCACGCCACCGCCGGCGCCGCCGCCGCCGCTGGAGAAGACGAACGGCAGGCGCCCCGAGAAGAGGCTCACCGTCAGGAACGCGACGACGGCCAGGCCGACCAGCGCGAGGGCCGGGGCGACGAACGAACCGCTCGGCAGCAACCCATACGGGTCTCCGACCGAGCGCCGGCGGCGTTCGGTCATCGGGTCGCCCCCGTGGCGGTGTGCGTCGCGACCGGCGGCGCGCCGTCGAGCTCCATCGCTCGGTCGTGCCAGCCGGCGGGCGCGACGTCACGGATCTCCAGCTGGATGGATTCATAGCCTGCGAACGTCCTGCTCACCAGGCGGGCGACGACGTCCACCCGATCGCCCTCGCGGAGCAGCCCGGGCAGGTCGTCGCGGCCGAAGGCGATCCCGTCGAGGACGTCCGGGTCGCGGCGGAGGACCAGCTGGGTGTGGCCGCCGTTGGCGCCCCGCACCCGGGCGACGGTCGTGCCCAGGACCGCGACGAGCGGGTCGGGGTTGCCCGGGCCGTACGGCTCGAGCCGGCCGAGGTCGTGGACGAGCGCGTAGTCCACGGACCGCGCCGGGAGCGCCAGGTCGACCCGCAGCGACGGACGCGGGTCGGCCGGGAGCGCGTGCGAGGCGAGCTCCTTGAGCCGCGACGCGACCGTGTCCCAGCCGGCGGCGGTGACCTCGAACCCCGCGGCGCCCGCGTGGCCCCCGTGGCGGAGGAGCAGGTGCGAGCAGGACTCGAGGGCGGCCGCGAGATCGAAGCCGGGCGCGCTCCGGCACGATGCGCGGACGACGGGCCCGAGCTCCGCGCCCACGATCGCGGGCCGGCCCGTCTCCTCGGCGAGCCGCGACGCGACGAGCCCCACGATGCCGACCGGCCAGGGCCCGCGCACCACGATCGCCGGCCCGACGCGGTCGGAGCCGACGGCCGAGCGGGCCTCGTCGATCGCCTGGCGGGTGAGGTCTCGCCGGGTCAGGTTGGCGGTCTCGAGAGCGCCGGCGAGGGCGGCGGCCTCGGCCGGGTCCTCGGCGAGCAGCAGGCGCGCCGCATCGACGGCCTCACCCACCCGACCGGCCGCGTTGAGCCGTGGCGCCAGCGCGAAGGCCACCGTCTCCAGGTCGACGTCGGCCGGGCGGACGCCCGCGCGCTCGAGGAGCGCCGCCAGCCCCGGGCGCGGAGCGGAGCGCAACCGCTCGAGCCCGAGCCGGGCGATCGAACGGTTCTCCCCGACGATGGGTGCCAGGTCGGAGACGGTCCCGATGGTCGCGAGCTCCGCGAGCCCGAGCGCCGCGTCCGGGCCGCCAGGCTCGCCGGCCAGCAGCAGCTGGGCGACCTTGAATGCGACACCGCTGCCCGCCAGCCGCCGATCCGGATAGTCGGCATCGGGCCGATGTGGGTTGACGAAGGCGAGGGCCGGCAGCGGCTCGGGCGGCACGCGGTGGTGGTCGGTGACGAGCACGTCGATGCCTCGCGCGACCGCCGCGGCGATCTCCGCGTGGCTCGTCGAGCCGGTATCGACGGTCACGATGACGGCCGCCCCCGCCGCGTCGGCGGCCTCCACGGCCGCCAGCGAGAGGCCGTGACCCTCGTCCAGCCGGCTCGGCACGTAGGGGATGGCCTCGATCCCCAGCCGGTGCAACGCGGAGACGACGATGGCCAGGCCACTCAGCCCATCGGCGTCGAAGTCGCCGAAGACCATCACGCGCTCGCCCGCGGAGCGGGCGCCCGCGATGCGCCTGGCGAAGACGTCGGCATCCGGCAGTCGCCGCGGATCGTGGAGGCCGGCGAGCGGCGGCGCCACGAAGGCGGCCAGCTCGTCGCCGGAGGTCACACCCCGCGCGACGAGCAGCGCCGTGGCGCGGGGACCGAACCCGGCGTCGACGGCGGCGGCGGCCAGCTCCGGCGGGATCGACCCGGCCTCGGGAAGGACCCAGCGATAGCGCGGCTCGAGCATCGTCTCAGGATGCGCCGGCCGACTTCACGGCGGCTGCACGGCCCATCGCGGGCCGCCCCTCACGTGGCGGTGCGCCGCTGGGGACGGGCGGTGGGCAGGCGCCCCTTCCGGCGGTCTTCCCACTCCTGCCAGACGACGAGGAGGGGGCTCGCGTTGAAGATCGACGAGTAGGTCCCGGACGTGATGCCGATGAGGAGGGCGAGGACGAAGTAGCGGATGGCGGACCCGCCGAAGAGCAGGAGGGCGAGCAGGGTCAGGACGACGGTGAAGCTCGTCATGATCGAGCGGCCGAGCGTCTGCAGGATCGAATGGTTCACGATCTGGTCGAACGCTTCGCCCGCGTGGCGGGACTTGTTCTCCCGCACGCGATCGAACACGACGATGGTGTCGTGGACGCTGAAGCCGATGACCGTCAGCATCGCGGTGACGAACAGCGCGTCGATCTCGATCCCGAACAGGGTGCCCAGGATCGCGAAGATCCCGACCACGACGATCACGTCGTGGACGAGGGCGACCAGCGCGGTCACCCCGAACTTGACGTCATGGAAGCGGACCGTGATCCAGAGCAGGATCCCGAGCGACCCGATGAGGATGAGGATCAGGGCCTGCTGGATCAGGTCGGCCGAGACCACGGGCCCGATCGTCGTCAGGGCGGCCTGCTGGAAGGGGCCGTACTGCTTCTGGAGCTGTGTCGCGATCGTGCCGAGGACCCCGCTCGTCGGGATCTGGCTGTTGCCGGACGGCGGCGCACCGCTCGGGCTCGGCGACGGCGACCCGCTCGGCGATGCCGACGGCGATGGGCTCGGGCTGGCCGATGGGCTCGGGCTCGCCGACGCGCTGGGGCTGGGCGATGGGCTGCCCGACGCCGAGGCGCTGGCCGTCGCGGAGGCCGCCGGCGATCCGCTCGCGCCGGCCGAGGCCGAGGCCTCCGGCGAGCCGCTCGGAGCGGTCGATCCGGATGCGGAGGCGCTCGCCGTCGGGGCCGGGCTGCCGCTGGCGCCGGGCGAGGGGCTCGGGCTGGGCGACGGCACGGGGTTGAGGCCGACGGGCTGCGTTCGGATGTCGAAGTAGCCGGTCGACTGCTTGACGACGGCGGTGTCCGGCAGGCCGTTCTTGACGAAGACCGCCTGGACCTGCTCGCTCGACAGGTCGGCCTTGTCGAACTTGATCGACCAGCGCGTGCCGCCCGTGTAGTCGATGGAGAACTGGAGCCCGACCTTCCCGTCCGTGAGCGGGGTCAGGACGATGAACAGGAGCCCCGGGATGACGATGAGCAGCGAGAAGGCGAAGAACCAGTTGCGCTTGCCGATGACGTCAAACACGGCCGCGGGCCTCGCCCCGCATGCCCGGTCGGCCCGTCGATCGCGCCAGGAACTCCTCGTCCGAGACGCCGTACAGCCAGGCCCGCCGGAACGCGGGCTGCCCGACCACGAAGCGGAGGATCGTCCGGCTGACGGTGATCGCCGTGAACATCGAGGTCAGGACGCCGACGATCAGGACGAGGGCGAACCCGCGGATCACCGACGAGCCGAACCAGAACAGGATCCCGGCCGTGATGAGGCTCGAGACATTGGAGTCCAGGATCGAATTCCACGCCCGGTTGAAGCCCGCCTCCACCGCCGCCGGCAGCGTCTTGCCGGCGCGCAGCTCCTCCTTCATCCGCTCGAAGATGAGGATGTTCGCGTCGACGGCCATGCCGACCGACAGCACGAAGCCGGCGATCCCGGCCAGCGTCAGGGTGACCGGGATGAGCCGGAACAGGGCGAGCACGACGAACGCGTAGTAGACCAGCGCCAGGCTGGCGACCACGCCGGGCAGCCGGTAGTGCACGAGCATCAGGCTCAGCACGAGCCCGATGCCGATGAGCGCGGCGACCAGGCTCTGGTGGAGGAACGCGTCGCCGAGCGTCGGGGCGATCGTCTCGACCGACACCTCCTGGATGGGGAATGGCAGCGAGCCGTACTTCAGGACCGTCAGGAGGTTGTTGGCCTGGCTCGGCGTGAAGCCGCCGGTCCCGCCGGTGATCTGGCCCTTGCCGGCCGTGATCGGCTGCTGGATGACCGGAGCCGAGATGATCGTCCCGTCCAGCACGATCGCGAACTGGTTGCCGACGTTGTCCTGGGTGTACGTCGCGAACTTCGAGGCGCCCTCGCCATTGAGCGTGAAGTCGATGGCCAGGCGACCGAGCTGGTCGGTGCCGAGCGCGGCCGAGGCGATCTGGTTGCCCGAGAACAGGACCGCGAGCTTGGGATCGATCTGCTGGCCATCGCCCGCCGACGTGCCCTTGGGGATCGGCACGAAGTCGAGTCGGCCGGTCTGGCCGACGAGCTTGCGGATCGGATCCGGGTCGACCAGGCCGGGCAGCTCGACGACCACCCGGTCCGAGCCCTGGGTGACGACGACCGGCTCGGCCGTGCCGGTGGAGTTCACCCGGCGCTCGACGATGTCGCGGATGACCGACATGTCCGCGGCGGCCGGGCTCCTGCCGCCGACCGGGAGGGCCTGGTACTCGACCCGCAGGCCGCCCTCGATGTCGAGGCCGAGCTTCGTCTCGACCTTCCGCGCGCCGCCGTCGGTGCCGCCGAACGGCAGGCTCATCGGGACGAAGTCGAGGGCGAGCGCGGCAAGGCCGATGAGGACGATCAACAGGGGGGCGGTTCGACGCATCGGGGCGGGATGATACACGGTCTCCCCCATCGGCGGGGCCCGGCGAGCCGGCACGACGCGCCATCGGAGCCGCGCGGCCGGCGGCTCCGCCGTCCCGGGATGGCAGCCGGCCGCCCCGCGGCCGTCAGGCCTCGAGCGTCGCCTTGATCCGCGCCGCCAGGGCCGGACCGATGCCGGGGACGGCGGCGATCTGCTCGATCGGGGCCTCGCGGACGCGCCTGACCGACCCGAAGACCCGCAGGAGCGCCTGGCGACGCTTCGGCCCGACCCCCGGCAGGTCGTCGAAGGCCGAGCGGACCGCTCGCCTGGCCCGCAGGTCGCGGTGGTAGGCGATCGCGAAGCGGTGCGCCTCGTCGCGCAGTCGCTGGACGAGGTACAGGGCCGGCGAGGTCGCCGCCAGGAGGACCGGCTCCCCGCGGCCGGGCAGGAACAGCTCCTCGCGCTCCTTGGCGAGGCCGGCCAGCGGCAGGTCGTGGAGTCCGAGCTCGTCGAGGACGGCCAACGCCGCGCTGACCTGGCCCTTCCCGCCGTCGACGATCACGAGGTCGGGCATCGCCCAGCGACGCTCCTCCTCGCTCCCCTCCTCGCCCGCCCGCGTCCCCCGGAAGCGCCGGCGGAGCACCTCCTGGTGGCTGGCGAAGTCGTCCGGCCGGCCGACGACCGTCCGGATCCGGAACCGGCGGTACTCGCCGGAGCGCGGCCGGCCCTCCTCGAAGACGACCATGCTGCCGACGGTCTCACGGCCCTGGAACGTGCTGATGTCGTAGCACTCGATCCGGGCGGGCGGGCCGGGCAGGCCGAGCGCCTCGGCCAGCTCCTCGAGCGCCGCGAGCGTCTTGCCGTGGTCGGCCAGCCAGCGGGCGTGCTCGCGCGCGAGCGTCTCCGCGGCGTTCCGCGCGGCCAGCTCCATCAGCTCCCGCTTCTCGCCCCGCCGCGGGACGTTCAGGCGCACCGGACCGCCGCGCCGGTCGGCGAGGAACGACTCGAGGTCGCCGGCGTCCGGCATCGCGACCGGCAGCAGCACCTCCCTGGGGACGCTCGTCGCCCGCGTGTAGAACTGCTGGACGAAGGACGCCAGCACCTCTTCGTCGGACGCCTCTCTCGCGGCATCCAGGAGGAACACGTCCCGGCCGATCATCTTCCCGTCGCGGACCGCGAACAGCTGCACGGCCGCCTCGTTGTCCTGTCGCGCCAGGCCGAGGAGGTCGAGCTCCGTGCGCGCGAACGCCGCCATCTTCTGGCTTTCCATCGTCCGCTCGATCGAGCGCACCTTGTCGCGCAGCGTCGCCGCCCGCTCGAACTCGAGCCGCTCGGACGCCTCGTCCATCTCCCTCCGGAGCGCCCGGATCAGCGCCTCCTGGCGACCCTCGAGGAACAGCTCGATCTGTTCGATGCCCGCCCGGTAGTCCGCCTTCGAGACGGCCTGGATGCAGGGGCCCTGGCAGCGCTTGATGTGGTAGAGCAGGCACGGCCGCTGCAGGGCCCGGGCGTCCTCGCGGATGGCGATGGTGCACGTCCGGAACGGGAAGAGCCGCCGGATGAGGTTCATCGACTCGTCCACCGAGGTGGCCGAGGCGTACGGCCCGAAGTAGCGGCTGCCGTCGTTGACCAGCTTGCGGGTCCGCTCGATGCGCGGGAAGTCGTCCGCCAGGGTGACCTTGATGTATGGGTAGCTCTTGTCGTCCTTGAGCCGGACGTTGAAGCGAGGCCGGTAGCGCTTGATCAGGTTGGCCTCGAGGAGGAGCGCCTCCGAGACCGAATCCGTCAGCGTGTACTCGACGTCGACGACGCGATCGAGCGCCGAGCGGATCCGCTGGCCCTCGCCCGCGCCGGCGCTCCCCTGCTGCCAGTAGCTCCGCACGCGGTGGCGCAGGCTCTGCGCCTTGCCGACGTAGAGCACATCGCCGTGACCGTCCTTCATCAGGTAGACGCCGGGACGGTCCGGCAGCTTGCGAAGCGTGGCCTGGAGCTCCGGGGTCACCCCCCGATGCTAGGGCACGGCGCGTGCGGGCGCCTTCCCGGGGACCCGGCGGTCGATGGTCGGCAGCCTGGGGCCCGGTGGTCGGCGGCCGCCCGGGGTCGTCCCGGACGGCCGACCGATGTCAAGGGTGCCCGTTGGCGGGCTTGATGGCGTTCGCCGCGGACGCGTTCATGTCGAAGCCACCGGCGGGGTGGCCGTCGAGCCGCAGGGTCGCATGGACGCAGCCCGAGAGGCCGGACGTGTCGAGCCCCAGGAACCAGCGTCCCGACTGGAACGACACCGCGATCGGCGAACCGATCGTCGCCCCGCCGCAGACGTTGAGCACCAGGTCGACGGCGCCGCTCGTCACCGCGACCCCGTCGCGGAAGAGCGTGGCCTTCACCGGCAGGGTGCGCCCGGGGTTGATGGCCAGCTGGTCCGTCGGGCCGATGGGCGCGTCGAAGGTCGCGTCGAGGCGGATGAGGGTCACCGAGATGGTGAAGCTGGCGCTGGAGCTGTTCCCGCTGGCGTCCGTCGCCGTGCACTGGACGGTCGTCGCGCCGACGGGGACGAGCGTCCCGGGGGCCGGTGAGCAGCTCACGGACGGGTTCGGGTCGACGATGTCCGAGGCCGTCGGGAGCGCGTAGGCCGCGGCGATGCCGCTGGGGTCGTAGGTGACCAGCGAGAGCGGACCGGGGACCCCGGCGAGCGTGGGCGCGGTCGTGTCCACGACGGTCACGTCGAACGAGCCGGTGACCGTGTGCCCGAAGCTGTCGGTCACGGTGCAGCCGACGCTCGTCGTGCCGAGCGCGAAGAAGGCTCCGGATCCCGGTGAGCAGGTCGGCACCGGGGGCGGGCTGTCCTCCGGGTCGGTGGCGGTCGCCGTGTAGGTCACGGTCGCACCGCCGGTCGTGTTCCCCTCGATGGTCATCGGGGCCGGCAGGTGGAGCGTCGGCGGCTGGTCGGACGCGACGGTGAACGTGAACGCGACGCCGGCGAAGAGGGTCAGGGCGGCGTTGCTGCCCGCGACCGAGGTCCGGTAGAGGAGATCGACCTGGTAGTGCTCGCCCGGCTGGTTCGGGACGCTCGGGGCCGTGATGGTCACGACGCTGGGCGTCCCGACCGCGAAGCGCTCCGCGGGGAACGAGCAGAAGGTCCCGTCGGCGACCCAGCCGGACACCGGCCCGATGCTCCCGTCGGTCGCGTTCGCCGTCCCGTCAGGCCAGGCCGCGCCCTGGGCGCCGAGCGTGGCGCCGAAGAACGTCGCCGTGACCGTCTGGCCGTCGGCGACATGCGCCGTGCCGGTGCAGACCAGCTGGAACGCCAGGTTCTCCGTCAGGACCGCGCCCGGCGCGACCGTCCCCAGGTCGCTGATGGCCTGCGGGCCCGCGGTGATCGCGTCGGTGTCGCCGTCGACGCTGTCGGCGAAGGCCGAGCCGACGGCCAGGAGGAGGGCTGCCGCGCCGAAGGCGGCGGCACGCCGGAACGCGCGCTCGTGCATCTCTCGGACTCCCGGTGCGTCCCGCCCCCCTTGACGGGTGCGTCGGGCATCGTCCGGCCGACCGCGTCGCCCGTCGATGGGCCGTTCGGAGTGGTCGGTGCCCGGCCGCGCCGCCCATCGGTACCGGTGCCGGGACACCGGGCTGGCGGTACCCGAAGCCGGGCAGGAATCGAGGAGCCGGTCCGGGGGGCGGACCGGCTCCTGACTGGGGGAAGGGGTCCAGCAGGGACTACTTCAGCCCGAACTGGAACAAGATGCTCGTCCCGTCATTGAGATCGATCCTGAATCTGTAGGTGGTGTTCTTCCCGTAGCTCTTCGTACTGATGTTGTAGATCCACAGCTGGTCCGTCGAGCTCCAGCGGAACTGCGTATCCGGAGTGGTCGAGTCGACGGGCTCGTTGACCGTAGTGGCCACGGTTCCTGACACCGTCTGGTAGAGCACGAAGCTGGATACGACTCCCGCGGTCGACACCGAATTGCCGAGGGCGTCACAGACACGGAACTTGGCCGGCACCGTGCTGCCCTGCTTGAAGACGCTGCTTCCGTCCGAGTTGATCGGCTGGAGGATCATGTGGCCGGGGGAGCCCAGGCACGTTGTCCCAATGGGCTGGTAGACCACGCTCTGGCTGAATGACCCCGTGCTAGCCTCGAAGCTCATCGAGCCGCCATAGACGGCGGTGATCGTGTGAATTCCAACCGAGAGGCTCGAAGTCGGGCCGCTGGTGGCCGAGCCACCGGAGAGGGCCACGGGGGCTCCGAACGCCGAGCCGTCGATA